>JAISPN010000239.1 GCA_031274845.1 Acidobacteriaceae bacterium | reverse complement strand
GTCCTGAGCACCATGTTGCAGGAGCGCGCGAAACAACGGCGCGTGCATCTGAGTGGCATCGCGCCGCCCAGGGTGCAAGCGGTGCTCGCCATCGAGGATCGCCGTTTCTACTACCACCCGGGCATCGATCCGATCCGCTCCACCGGTGCGATCCTCTACGCCCTGATTGGCAAATCGGGACGCGTGCAAGCGACGAGCACGATCACCCAGCAACTCATCCGCAATGTCTTTATTCCGCAGATGAGCGGCTGGACGCTGCAATCGGCGCGCGATCGCTCCAACTGGTCGACGGCGCTCACGCGCAAGACGCTCGAAATCTGGATGTCGCTCATCGTCTCGCACCGCGCGACGAAGGATGAAATTCTCGAGATGTACCTGAACGCGGTGCCGCTCGGGCAGCGCGGCTCGTTCGCCATTGTCGGCGTCTCCGAAGCGGCGCGGCTCTTTTTCGGCAAAGACGTCAGCAACCTCACCGTCCCCGAAGCCGCGACGATCGCGGGCGTGATTCAGTCGCCGTCCGCGCTCTCGCCGTTTACGAATCCAGACCGCTGCCGCGATCGCCGGAACGTCGTCATCCGGGCGATGGCCGACTCCGGGTTCATCACGAACGAGGAGGCGACCAACGCGATCGACACGCCGCTCGACGTCGTGCAACGCGCGCTCGAATCCGAAGCGCCGCACTTTGTCGATTACGTCACGCAGACGCTGGCGGACAGCTACCCCCGTCTGACGGCGGACCCCAATCACGCCATCGAGGTGTACACGACGCTCGACTTGCACCTTCAACGTCTCGCGCAGGATGCCGTGCGGACCGGCCTGACCAACGTCGACGAACTCCTCGCGCGGCGCAAGCGGCGCGGGCACGCGGAAGCGGCGCTCATCTCGATCGATCCGCGCACTGGCGACATCCTCGCCATGGTCGGCGGGCGCTCCTACAACCAATCGCAATACAACCGCGCTCTTGTCTCGCGCCGGCAGCCCGGCTCGGTGTTCAAGCCGTTCGTCTACCTCACCGCGTTTGAAGAAGCCGCGCGACGCGGGCTGTCGCTCACGCCGGCCAGCCTCGTCGACGATTCGCCGACGACGTGGGAGTTTGACGATCAGGTGTGGACGCCTGAAAATTTCGAGAACGAATACGACGGGATGGTCACGCTGCGGCAGGCGCTGGCCAAGTCGCGCAACATCGCGGCAATCAAGGTGGCCGAGCAGGCAGGCTACGACAAAGTTGCCGCGCTCTGGAAGCGGCTCGGCGTCGGCGCGCCGCCACGCGCGTATCCGTCTATCGCGCTCGGCGTGTTCGAAGCCTCGCCGTACGAAATCGCCACCGCGTACACGATTTTCCCCAACGGCGGCGTCGAGTTGACGCTGCGCAACATCCTGCGCGTCAACGACGGTGGCAAGGACGTCACGGTCAAAAATACGCAAGCCCCGAAACCGATCGCGCGCCCAGACACAACGTATCTGGTCACCAGCATGCTCAGGAGCGTCATCAACGAAGGCACCGGCAGCGCCGCGCGCAGCAACGGGTTCACGCTCGATGCCGCGGGCAAAACAGGGACGACCAACGACTTGCGCGACGCGTGGTTTGCCGGCTTCACGCCCGAGCTTCTGACGGTCGTGTGGGTCGGATTCGACGACAACCAGGCGGTCGGTCTGACAGGCGCTCAAGCGGCGCTGCCGATCTGGACCGAGTACATGAAGCGCGCGCTCGCCGGACACGCGAACGTGACGTTCCCGGTCCCGGACGGCATCACGTCGGTGGAGATCGACAAGAACAGCGGCAAGCTGGCGACGCCGCAGTGCCGCGCGGTCATCTCCGAGGTGTTTCTCTCCGGCACCGAACCGACCGAGTTCTGTCCGCTGCACCTCCCGCTGCCATTAACACCGCCCGTCAGCGGTCAACCAGCACCCTCGTATAATCGCTGACGTGAATCAGGAAGTGTTCGCCGCCGTCACCCACGCGCTGGAGCGCGGTGAACCGGCCGCGCTCGTCACGATCGTGTCGACGACCGGATCGACGCCGCAGCGCGTCGGCGCCAAGATGCTCGTCTTCGCGGACGGCCGCATGGTCGGCACCATCGGCGGCGGCTGCTACGAAAACGACGCGTTCTGGAAAGCGCGCGAAGCCATCACGAACCGGCGTCCCCAGCTACTGCACTACGAACTCGACGACGACTTCGCGCAGGAGACGGGACTCATTTGCGGCGGACAGATGAGCGTGTACATCGAACCGATTGAACCGTCCCCCGAGCTCTACGTGATTGGCGCGGGCCACGTCGGCTTCCACCTCGCGCACTTCGCGCACGAAGCCGGATTCCGCGTCCACGTCGTCGACGACCGAGAAAAGTTCGCCAACGCGGACCGGTTTCCGCACGCCGCCGAAGTCGTCACGGAAGACATCCCCGTCTGGCTGCACCGGACGGCGCTCCCCGCGCACGGCTACGTGGTCGTCGTCACGCGCGGGCACACCAACGATCTCGATGCGATGCGCGCGCTCGCTGGTCGCGATCTGCGCTACCTCGGTCTCATCGGCAGCCGCGCCAAAGTCGCGCGCATCTACGACGCGCTCAAGTCCGACGGCATCGACGTCGCGCAGTTGAAACAGATCCACGCGCCGATCGGTCTCGACATCGGCGCGGTGACGCCGCAGGAAATCGCCGTCAGCATCCTCGCCGAGCTCATCGCCGTCAAACACGGCAAGATCGCGGGCAGAGACGCGGCCGAACTGTCGATGAAGTGGGCGCCCGCCAAGCTCTAAGGCGATCGCGCTTCGATGTATACTGCATTAGCAGTCGCTAGCCCTGAGTGCTAATGGAACCTTCGGAACGATCCCGCCGCGTCCTCGCCGCACTGGTCCGCGAATACATCTCTTCGGGCGAACCGGTCCCTTCGTCGCTGCTCGTCAGCGCGGCCGGCCTTGGTGTCTCTTCGGCGACGGTGCGCAACATCCTGTCGCGCCTTGAAGAAGAGGGCTACGTCCAGCAACCGCATACGTCCGCGGGACGCATCCCGACCGATCGCGGCTACCGGTTCTACGTCAACCTGCTGCTCGAATCAACACCATCCGGACGCACCGCCGATGCCGTGGAAGCGCGGCTCCGGCGTGACGGCAATGCGCTCGCCGACGCGGTGCTCTCCCGCGCGTCACACGTCGTCTCGCAGGCGTCGAGAAACGTCGGGTTCGTGCTGCAACCAGCGCACGATAGCGCGGTATTCGATCGGATCGAGTTCGTCCTGCTCGGCGGTTCGCGCGTGCTCGTCGTCATCGTGGCGAGCGGCGGCCATGTGTTGCAGAAAGTCATCGACACCGGCGAACCGCTCAGCGCCGACGAACTCCGTGGCGCCGCAAACTATCTGAACGCGGAACTGTCCGGCATTCCCATCCAGCACGCGCGAGCCGCCGTCATTGAACGCATCAACGAGGAGCGCATGCTGTACGACGCGCTCGCGATGCGCGCCATGGAACTGGCGGCGTCGTCCTTTACCGATCTGCCGCGGCGCCACGTCCTGCACGTGGACGGCACCTCGGCGCTCTTTGGCGGCGATCATGGGTTGGCGATGAGCGCGATGCACACGCTCATCTTGATGATCGAAGAAAAGCAGCGGCTGGTCCGTCTCCTCAACGAATACATCGACGGCGTCGGACTCACCGTCGTCATCGGCGCCGAACATCTCGACCCCAGCCTTCGTCCGTTTAGTCTCGTCGCCTCGACATATGACGATGGCATGGGGACAGGGACGATTGGCGTCATTGGTCCCACACGTATGCACTACTCGCGTGCGATTGCCGTCGTCCACGGCGCCGCCACCGCGGTGACGCGAGTCTTGTGCGATCCCATTTCACCCAACCCACGTGAACTGTCATGACTGAAGAAGACACCACACCGCCAGCCGATCGCGCGCCAGCGTCCGAAGAGAAGCAAGACACGCTCGACCCGATCGCGTTGAAGCACGAGCGCGACGACTACTACGACCGCTATGTGCGTCAGGCGGCGGAGTTCGACAACTACCGCAAACGCGTCGAGCGAGAGCGGCGGGCGCGCGGCGACGAAGCGGTGGAACGGCTGATGCTCGACGTGCTCTCCATCGTCGACGATTTCGATCGCGCGCTGGCCACCGCTGACGATGGCAGCGACTCGTACCGCAAAGGCATCGCGATGATTCACGCCAAGTTCAACGACACGCTGCGCCGGCACGGCGTCAAGCCGATCGATGTCGTTGGCGTCGACTTCGATCCCAACTTGCACCAGGCCGTCGCGCACGAAGAGAGCGCGACCCACCGCGAAGGGCAAGTAATCAGCGAGATGCAAAAGGGCTACACGATGAACGACCGCCTGCTGCGTCCCGCCATGGTGAAGGTAGCCAAGGCGTGAGCACGCGCGATTACTACGACGTCCTCGGCGTCTCCCGCACGGCCACCGAAATCGAGATCAAGAGCGCGTATCGCAAGCTGGCGCTCAAATTTCATCCCGATCGCAACCCCGGCGACAAGGCAGCGGAAGAATCGTTCAAGGAAGCGGCGGAAGCCTACGCCGTTTTGTGCGATACGGAAAAGCGCGGCCTCTACGATCGCTTCGGGCATCAAGGCGTGCGCGGCGCGGCGGGCGGCGCCGGCTTCGATCCGTCGGTGTTCAACGAGTTCGGCGACTTCTCCGACATCCTCGGCAGCATGTTCGGCTTCGGCGGCGGACGCCGGCGTGGCGGCCCGCAACGCGGCGCCGACCTTCGGTACGACCTTGAGATCTCGTTCGAGGAAGCCGCCAAGGGAACCGAAACCACGATTCAGATTCCGCGTCAGGAAACCTGTGACGCCTGTACCGGCTCCGGCGCGGCGCCGGGAACGACACCCACCACCTGCCCGCAGTGCCGCGGACAGGGACAGGTTCGTTTCCAGCAAGGATTCTTCACCGTCGCGCGGACCTGCCCGCAGTGTCAGGGCACCGGCAAGATCATCAGCAAGCCGTGCACGAGTTGCCGCGGCGCTGGACGTCTGGCCAAAGAAAAAAAACTGACCGTCAAAATCCCCGCGGGCATCGCCACGGGACAGCAGCTCCGTTTGCAGAACGAAGGCGAAGCGGGCGTGGCCGGTGGCCCCACGGGACATCTCTACGTCGTCGTTCACGTGCAGGAACATGAGTTCTTCCGCCGCGACGGCATGAATCTCTTCTGCGAAATCCCGGTGAACTTCACGACGCTCGCCTTGGGCGGCGAGATTCAAGTGCGGACGCTCGACGGACACGAGAACGTCAAGGTGCCCGAAGGGACGCAGACCGGCACGACGCTGCGCGTGCGAGGCAAGGGGATGCCTGACGTCAACGGACGCGGACGCGGCGATCTGTTCGCGACGGTCCAGATACAGACGCCGAAGAAGTTGACGAAGGAACAACGGCACCTGATCGAGCAGCTCGCCAAGGTGTTGCCCACGGAAAAATTTGAACCGCGCGCGCACGACGAAGCGCACGACGAGCGCAACCTGTTCGATCGCGTCAAGGACATGTTCGGGTAATGCAGTACCCCGCACTCGACATTACCGGCGCCGACACCGACCTGCTGCTGGCGCTGGTGGACGACTTCTCCCCGTCCGCGGTCAGCGAGGAGCCGCCCACGGTTACCGTCTACTACGGGAGCACCGACGCGCGCGACAGCGCGCGCGAGGCTGTCCTTCGCGCGTATCCAGCGGCCACCGTCAC
>JAISPN010000215.1 GCA_031274845.1 Acidobacteriaceae bacterium | reverse complement strand
CCATCGGTCACGCTTGCGTTTCGGATTGCGGCTGCTGGATGCGCGTTCGCGGGCCTCTGCTACGCCGACTTCGCCTCAATGAGTCCGATCGCCGGCAGCGCCTACACCTATTCGTTCGCGACGATGGGTGAACTGGTCGCGTGGATCATCGGCTGGGACCTGGTGCTCGAATACGCCGTCGGCGCGGCGACGGTGGCCATCTCATGGTCCGAGTACTTCAACAAGGTGCTTGAATTCGTCGGCCTCCAGATTCCGTATCAATGGCTGCACTCACCGTTTGAGTCGGCCAACGGCGTCACCGGCGTCATGAACGTGCCGGCGGTGTTCATTCTGCTGGCGCTCACGGCGCTCCTGATTCGCGGCACGCGTGAATCGGCCTTCATCAACAACCTGATCGTCATCACGAAGCTCACGATCGTGTTGATGGTGATCGTGGTGGGTTGGGGATTCGTTAACCCGGCGAATCACACGCCGCTGATTCCTCCGGCCTCGATTTACGTCACGCCGGAAGGGGTCCAGCACAACTACGGCGGCATTCTGGGCATCCTCGGCGGCGCGGGCGTCGTCTTCTTCGCGTTTATTGGCTTTGACGCCGTGTCGACGGCGGCGCAAGAGGCGAAAAATCCCAAGCGGGATATGCCGATCGGCATTCTTGGCTCGCTTGTCGTCTGCACGGTGCTGTATGTGCTCTTCTCGTACGTGCTGAGCGGCGTCGCGACGGTTGACGACTTCCGCACCAGCGGCCGCGAGGCGTCGGTGGCGTTCGCCATCACCAAATACATGACCGGGTATGCGTGGCTGGCCGAACTTGTGACCGTGGCCATTCTTGCCGGGTTCTCGTCGGTGATTCTGGTGCTGCTGCTCGGGCAATCGCGCGTTTTCTTCTCGATGAGCCGCGATGGGCTGGTGCCGCCGGTGTTTTCGGCGGTGCATCCGGTCTACCAGACGCCGTGGAAGTCGAACATCCTGTTCTTCGTCCTGACTGGGATCTTCGCGGCGTTCATTCCCGGCGATATCGTCGGGGAGATGACGAGCATCGGTACCTTGTTTGCGTTCATCCTCGTCTGTATCGGCGTCTGGATGATGCGCGTCAGGCGGCCGGACATCCCGCGAGGCTTCGTCGTGCCGGCGCTGCCGCTTGTCGCCACGCTTGGGGTCGTTGTGTGCGGCGCGATGATTTACGGGCTGGGATGGACGAACTGGCTGCGGCTTGGCGTGTGGCTGGTGATTGGTCTGGTGTTCTACTTTACCTACGGGCGGCATCACAGCCAGCTCGCTCAGAAATAAGGTCTCGATGTCCGCTACGCTTCTCGACGGCAACGCCGTCGCTCTGGCTATTCGTTCCGAAGTTCGCCCCGCCGTGGATAGGTTGACCGCGCGTGCCGGACGTCCTCCCGGGCTCGCGCTCGTGCTCGTGGGTGACGACCCTGCCTCGCATTTGTACGTCGGCAGCAAATTGAAGTCGGCAGGCGAGAGCGGATTGTTTGCGGACGTCCACCGCTTGCCGGCCAACGCGTCTCTCGACGAGTTGTTGACGCTCGTCGATCGCTTGAACCAGAGTCCCATTCACGACGGCATCCTCGTGCAGTCGCCGTTGCCCGCGGCGATGGGGCCGGATGCCGAACGTCGCGTGTTCGACGCGATTGCGCCAGACAAAGACGTCGATGGATTTCATCCGCTGAATGTTGGCAAGCTGGTGCAGGAGAGAGCCACGCTCGTGGCGTGTACGCCGTCGGGCGTCATCGAACTACTCGATCGTAGCCACATTCAAATTGCGGGGAAGCGTGCGGTCGTCATCGGTCGCAGCGATATCGTCGGCAAGCCGATGGCGTTGTTGCTGCTGCACCGGCATGCGACGGTCACCGTCTGCCACTCGCGCACGCCTGATCTTCCGGCCGTCTGCCGCGAGGCGGATATTCTGGTGGCGGCGCTCGGGAAGCCAGCCTTTGTCACGCGCGAGTTCGTCAAGCCGGGTGCGACGGTCATTGATGTCGGCACGACGCGCGTTGACGATGCGCAGACGATCGCGCGGCTCTTTGCTCCGGGGACGAAGCGGCGGATCGCCTTCGAGAAACGGGGCGCGCTCGTCCTTGGCGACGTGCATCCAGAGGTTGAAGAAGTCGCTGGCGCGCTGACGCCTGTGCCTGGCGGCGTCGGTCCGTTGACCATTGCGTTGCTGCTCAAGAACACGCTTCGCGCCGCCGAAGCGCGTCTTGGCTGATCGCATTGCCTCACCATCCATGCTTCGCGTTGCGCTGACCGGCGGCATCGCCACGGGCAAGAGTGACGTGCTCGATCGATGCCTCGCGCGAGGGATTCCGTGTCTTGACGCCGACGCGCTCGCGCACGGCGTCCTTGCGCCGGGCACGGAAGCGACGCAAGCGGTGGCCGAACGATTCGGCGTTTCCGTGATCGATCCGTCAGGCGCCGTCTCGCGGAGAGCGCTTGGCGCGATCGTGTTTGCCGACGCGGCGGCGCGTCGCGACCTCGAGCGCATCGTCCACCCGGCGGTGTATCGAGCGATTGCCGCGGGGCTGCGCGGCTTTGAGTTGATTGGCGGGGCCGCGCTCGCCGTTGTCGCGATTCCGCTGTTGTACGAAACCGGCCGCGCCGCTGATTTCGATGCCGTGATCGTGACCACGTGCAGCGTCGAGGCGCAGCGCCACCGTCTCCGCGCGCGTGGGCTGAATGACGCTGAAATCAACCAGCGGCTGTCGGCGCAGATGAGCGCCGAGGCGAAGGCGTCTCAGTCCAAATACGTCATCGATACCAACGGCAGCTTCAACGAGACCGACCGGCAACTGACCGGGATTCTCGGCCGCATCACGGCTGGCGCCTAGCGAGGATCAGGACTCCGCGAGGACAGGTTCCTGCGCGGGCGCAATCCGTTCTTCGACAAACGTGTTCCAGTCGTGGCAGTGCGGGCATTGCCAGAGCAGTTCGGTGCTGCGGTAGCGGCAGCGGATGCAGACGTGCGGATCGAGGTAGAACACGGCGTTCTCGGTGAGCTCGGTGTACCGCTCGACGAGCGCCGGAGGATGACCGAGCCGGCCGAGCGCTTCCCAGATCGCTTGATGAATGATGAGCGCGTGAGGGTTGTGCACGAGCGCGGCGAAGAGCAGCGCGAGCGCGTCTTGATGCTGACCGTCCGCCATCAGCCGTTGTGAGAGCGCCAGACGCGCGCGCCAGTCCTGCGGGTTTTCCTCGATGAGTCTCTGGCACAGCGCGAGAAATCGCTCCGGTTCTCCGGTGCGCTGGGCCAGCGTTTCAATCCGTCCAAAGGCGAGATAGGCGCGATCGGGCGCCGCGGCCAGCATCCGCTCCCATACACGTCCAGCTTCTTTGTCGTTATCTTGCGTGACGCGGACATCGCCAAGGTTGAGATACGCCGGCACGGCGCGCGGATCGAGATCGATGGCCGACTCGAACCGCCGGATCGCTTCGGCGTATTCGCCGCGGCGGACGGCTTCGAGGCCGATTTCGTTTTCAAGGAACGCCAGAATCGACTGGCTCTGCGGCTGCGATTCGATGGCCGCCAGCTTCGTCAGCCGCTGCCGTGTGTCGTACGCCTCGGTCCACTGGTGCTGCTCCTCGTGGAGCTTCTGCAGGTTGACCAGCGCGTACTCGTTTTTCGGATCGAGACGCAGCACTTCGTTGAACGCTTCGAGCGCGCGATCGACAAAGCCGCCACGTTTGTAGTCGAGGCCAAGGCAGAGCAGCACGTACGCGTGCTCGATTCGGCTGAGACGCGAGCGTTGCAGCAACGACTGATGGACGGTGATCGCTTTGCCCGCCTGTCCCTTCTCGCGATAGAGGTTGCCGAGAATGATGTGGACTTCAAGCGCATCCTCGTCGAGGCTCGCGGCGCGCGTGAGCTCTTCGATCGCCAGATCGATCTGGTTGGCGACGAGGAAATTGAGGCCGAGGATGTAGTGCGGCGACTGACGGGCGCGCCGGCGATCGATGAGCGTATTGCCGCGCAGGTTGTAGCGTTCCCAGGCTTTGCCGAGCATGAGCCCGGCGAGCACGGCGACAAGCACGGCCAGCAGAAGTGCGTATGAACTCATGCGCGGGCGTTGGCGTTCCCCGGCTCGTTCAGATAGCCGGCGACGATTCCTTCCCAGCGGTTCTGCGCGCGAAGAATCAGTTCGGCGAGCTCTCGCACGGCGCCTTCACCGGCGCGGGCGTGGCTCACCCAGTGCGCGCGGACACGGACGTCGTCGACGCAGTCCGCAGGCGCGGTTGCAAGGCCCACTCGCGACAGCACCGCAAGGTCGACCACATCGTCGCCCATGTAGGCCACCTCGTCGTCCGCGAGATGATGGTCGCGCAGAATCTGCTCGTAGGTCGCCAGCTTCGAGGTGACGCCGTGGTAGATGAGCGTGATGCCAAGCTGGGCCGCGCGGTGCGGCGTGGTGGGCGAGTGGCGCGCCGATAAGAGCCCGACCTTGATGCCTGCCCGCTGCGCCCATACCAGCGCGATGCCGTCGCGAATGAAGAACGTCTTGGTCTCCGAGCCGTCGCTGTGCACGGTGACGCGCCCGTCCGTCAGGACGCCGTCGACGTCGAGCAGCAGCAGCTTCACGCGCGCGGCGCGCTTCATGACGTCATCGGCCACGTGTTTCGTCTCCACGATTAGATCATCTCCGTTCGCCACAGATCGTGCAGGTGAACCACGCCAGCGACGCGTGTGCTTTTCTCGACAACCACGAGCGACGTGACTCTGCGCTGCTCCATGAGGTTCAGCGCTTCTTGCGCGATGACCTTCGGTTCGATCGTAATGGGGCGTTTGGTCATCACATCTTTCGCCGTCAGCTTCAGAATGCCGTCGCTCGTTTCCATCTGCCGCCGCAGATCGCCGTCCGTGATAATCCCAAGCAGATGCCGCCGGCGATCGACCACGCACGCCATGCCGAGCCCCTTGCGCGACATCTCGTAGATGACGTTCCGCATCGATTCAGTTGGCGAAACCAGAGGGCATCGCTCGCCCGCGTGCATCACCTCCGAGACGTGGAGCAGTTGCCGTCCCAGCCGTCCGCCCGGGTGCAGCGCGAGGAAGTCGCGCTGGCTGAATTTCTTTTTCTCGAGCAGCGTCATGGCGAGCGCGTCGCCCATGGCGAGCGAGGCCGTCGTGCTCGCGGTGGGCGCCAGTTCCAGCGGACACGCTTCCTTCTTGACGCTCACATCGAGCGCGACATCCGCCGCCTGCGACAAGGTCGATTCCGTCCGGCCGGAGATCGCGATGAGCTTTGCGCCAAGCCGCCGTGTCGTCTTGATGAGCTGCAGGATTTCAGCCGTCTCGCCGCTGTAGGACATCGCGACGACGACATCCGTGCGATGAATGACGCCGAGATCGCCGTGGACCGCTTCGGCCGGATGCAGGAAGAAGGCGGGCGTGCCGGTGCTCGCGAGCGTCGCGGCCAGCTTGCGGCAGATGATGCCCGACTTGCCCATGCCCGTCACGATCACTCGGCCTTTGCAGGTGTGCAGTAACTGCACGGCATGATCGAACCTGGCATCGAGCCGCCGGATGAGCGCGCGAATCGCGGCCGCTTCGGTTTCGAGAACTTTTCTGGCGAGCGAACGGTCAGCCATGCGCGGGTGTCACTCCAGCACCGCTGCCGGTCCCTTCGGTCGCTTTGGCGATGGCGTCAATCGCCATGAGACGCCGCAGCAACGGTTCGAGCCGATCGAGCCGCAGTGCATTCTGCGCGTCGCTCTTCGCGCGTGACGGATCGTCGTGGACTTCGAGGAAGATGCCGTCAACACCCGCCGCGACACCCGCGGACGCCAGCGGCGTGATGTACTGCGCGAGACCAGCGGTCACACCATTGCCCGCGCCCGGGAGTTGCAGGCTGTGCGTGACGTCAAACACGACCGGCAGCCCCGCTTCGCGCATGATCGGGAACGCCCGCATGTCGACGATGAGATTGTGGTAGCCGAAGCTCGTGCCACGCTCCGTGATGATTACGCGATTGTTGCCGGCGTCTCTCACCTTTGCGGCCGCATGCGTCACATCGTCTGGCGCGAGAAACTGCCCCTTCTTGATGTTCACAACGCGGCCGGTCTGCGCGGCGGCGACGATGAGATCGGTTTGCCGCGACAGAAACGCGGGAATCTGCAGGACATCCGCGACCGCGCCGACCGCTGACGCCTGACCTGTTTCGTGAATGTCGGTGAGAATCGGAACGTTCAGCGTTGCTTTGATTGCGCCGAGGACGCGCAGACCTTCGGTGAGTCCTGGTCCGCGAAACGATGTGAACGAGGTGCGATTGGCCTTGTCGTAGGACGCCTTGAAGATGAAGGGCACGCCAAGCCGCGAGGTGATGTCGACGAGGCGTTCGGCGACCATTGTCGCGTGCGCTTCGCTCTCGATGACGCACGGGCCGGCGATGAGGACGAACGGCCGTCCGCCGCCAAAGACGATCTGATCGAGTGTGACCGGGATCACAATTCAGGCCACAGACGGCGTTGCCGTGGAGGAATGCGCCGTCTCGCGTTTATGTGCCTGCGCGATCTTGTGCGCGTGGCTGGCTTCGACGAACGCGGCGAAGAGGGGATGCGGACGTGTCGGCTTCGAGATGAACTCCGGATGGAACTGCACCGCGACGTACCACGGATGCCCGGGGAGTTCCGCGATCTCGACGAACTTTCCGTCGGGTGACTTGCCGGAAATACGCAGGCCGTGATCGGTGAGCGCGCGTTCGTACAGGCAGTTGAACTCGTAGCGATGGCGATGCCGCTCGTGGATGGAGGAGGTGCCGTAGATCCTGGCGGCGAGCGAATCTGGGGCCAGTTCGCACGGGTACGATCCAAGACGCATCGTGCCGCCGAGTTCGTCGACGCCGAGCAGATCGCGGAGCTTGTAGATCACTTTCGTTGGTGTGTCCGGCGCGCACTCGGTCGAGTCGGCGTCGGTGAGACCGGCGACGTTCCGCGCGTACTCGACCGTCGCCCACTGGAAGCCGTAGCAGATGCCGAAGTAGGGGATCTTGCGTTCGCGCGCAATCTGCGCGGCTTTCATCATGCCGCGCGTGCCGCGATCGCCGAAGCCGCCGGGGACGAGGATGCCGTCCGCGCCGTCGAGCAGCGATTCGCCGTTTGGCTCTTCAAGCGCTTCCGCCTCGATCCACTTGATGTGCACCTTAAGGCGGTGCTTGAAGCCGCCGTGGTAGAGCGCTTCGTTGAGGCTCTTGTACGAGTCCTCATACCCGACGTATTTGCCGATGACGTGGATGGTGATTTCGTCGGACGGATGCTTGATGCGGTGGACGAGGTCTTCCCACGCCGTCATATCGCGTTTTGTGTCCGGCAGACGCAGGTATTTCAGCACGATGCGATCGAGGCCTTCGTCGCCGAGCACGAGCGGCACTTCGTAGATGCTCGACACATCCTTGGCGGTGATGACCGCTTCTTCGTTGACGTCGCAGAAGAGCGCGATCTTCCGCTTTAGATCCGAATCGAGAAACCGATCGGTTCTGCAGAGCAGGATGTCTGGCTGAATGCCGATCGAGCGCAAGTCGCGGACGCTGTGTTGCGTCGGTTTCGTCTTGAGCTCTCCGGCGGCGCCGATAAACGGCACCAGCGTCAGGTGGATGTAGAGCGTGTTGTCGCGGCCGACATCCTGACGGAACTGCCGGATCGCTTCGAGAAAGGGGAGGCTTTCGATGTCGCCGACCGTGCCGCCGATTTCGACAAGCGCGATGTCGACGCCAGTGGCGGCGCTGCGGATGGCGTCCTTGATCTCGTTGGTGATGTGCGGAATCACCTGCACGGTGCGTCCGAGGTAGTCGCCGCGGCGTTCTTTCTGGATGACGCTCTGATAGATCTTGCCGGTCGTCCAGTTCGACTGTTTGGTCGTGACGGTGTTAGTGAAGCGTTCGTAGTGTCCCAGATCGAGGTCCGTCTCGCCGCCATCGTCGGTGACGTACACCTCACCGTGCTGGTACGGGCTCATCGTCCCTGGATCGACGTTGATGTAGGGATCGAATTTCTGCATGGTGACCTTGTAACCATGCCCTTCGAGCAGGGCGCCGATCGCCGCGGCGGCTAATCCCTTGCCCAGCGACGAAACAACTCCACCGGTGACGAAGATGTACTTGGTAGCGGTCATGACTGATGTCCGTGGCCTTGGGTCATATGCGATGGTCAATGAATACGGCCGGCGGCGGTGAGCCGCCGGCGGACTTCCTCCAGATCGGCCGGCGTGTCGACGCCGATCGACTCGTACTGGGTTTCTAGCGCCTTGATGCGGATGCCATGTTCGAGCGCGCGCAGTTGCTCGAGTGATTCAGTACGTTCGAGCGGTGTGCGATCGAGTGACGCGAGCACCATGAGCGCGGTACGCCGGTAGGCGTAGATGCCGACGTGCGCACACTGCGGCGGCCACGCCGCGTGCGCGTCGCGCTGGTGCGGAATGGGCGCGCGCGAAAAGTACATCGCGAACCCCGCCCGGTCGAGCACGACTTTCACGATATTCGGGTTCGTGAACTCGGCCGGGGAGGTGATGCGCCGGTAGAGTGTCGTCATCGAGATCGACGGATCGGAAAACGGCGCGACCAGTTCGTCGATGGCGCGTGGATCGATGAGCGGTTCGTCGCCCTGCACGTTGACGAGGATGTCGCAGGTGAGACCGGCGGCGACTTCGGCCAACCGGTCGGTGCCGCTCTGGTGATCGATGCTGGTGAGTTTCACCTGACCGCCAAACTCCATCACGCGCGTCGCAATCCGTAAGTCATCCGTGGCGACAATCACGCGCGAGACGCGCGTCGAGGCGGCGACACGGCGATAGACGTGCTCGATCATCGGGCGGCCGTTGATGTCGGCAAGCGGCTTGCCTGGAAAACGTGTCGACGCGTAGCGAGCGGGAATGACGGCGACGATGTCGAGTGGAGAGCTGTGATCGACCGGAACTGCAGTCGATAGAGGGGGCACGGCGAATAATAGCACATCGTTTGAACGTGCTACGATTTCGCCCGGCTGTCTCCGTTGAACACGCGGTCGCGTGCGCGTGACGTTGTGCGGCTGGACCTGCCGTTAGCCCCGGCTGGTTTCTGAAAGACCAGTCTGCCTGTCATGTCTGTTGCCGTCATCATCAACCCCAATGCAGGACGTCCGTCAGCGCGCGGCGTACGTGAGCGTGTGGCGCTGGCAACCTCAGTGCTCGACGCCGCTCATGTGCCTGGCGAGGTGTTTGTCACCGAACGTCCGCGGCATGCGAGCGACCTCACGGCGCATGCTGTGGCGCGCGGCGCGCATCTCGTCGTCGCGTGGGGCGGCGATGGCACCGTCAACGAGGTCGCCGCTGCGCTGGTCAAGGCGTCTCTCTCCGCGGCGTTGGGCATCATTCCGGCAGGCAGCGGTAATGGACTCGCCCGCGAGTTGAAGGTGGCGAGCGATCCGGCGCGCGCGCTGCGCGAGGCGATTGCGGCGCAATCGGCGGTCATCGACTGCGGCGAGGTGAACGGCCGTCTGTTCGTGAGCGTGGCCGGCGTCGGTCTCGACGCGCAGATCGCGCGCGGCTTTGCGCTCGACACCTCTGGCCGCCGCGGTTTCTCCACCTACGCCCGCATCACGGCGCGTGAACTTTTCCGGTATCGCTGCGGCACCGTGCGCATTGACGGCGCCGTGCATCCGTCGACGTTGTTCGTCACGTTTGCGAATACGTCGCAGTTTGGCAACGGCGCGCGCATTGCGCCGAACGCGCGCGTTGACGATGGCGCGCTCGATCTGGTGGTGGTGCGTGAAGGTTCGCGCGTGGCGAGCGTGTGTGCGTTACCGCGGTTGTTTCTGGGGGGGCTGGCGCGTGTGCCGGGCGTGACGATGACGCGGGTGGAGCAGGTGAGGGTCGAGAGTGAGACCCCGATGGTGTATCACGTCGACGGGGAGCCGGTGGAAGGAGGGACGCGGCTCGATGTCCGCGTCCTCCCTGGCGTGCTACGAGTAGCTTTGCGGTAGACGAATCAACCAGACTTCGCGGACGCCGCTGATCTGCTTGATGGAGTCGATGGCTTTTTCAAGCGTGCTTGCGGCGTTGGCGTCCTCGTCGATGTTGAGGATGCCGACCGCGCCTGTGTCGTTCCGTCCGAGCGCGAAGCTGGCGATGTTCACCTTGTGCTTGCCGAGAATAGTCCCGACCTCGCCGATGACACCAGGCCGGTCGTCGTTGCAGATGATCAGCATGGTGCCGCTGAGGGCCGCTTCGACGTTTACGCCTCTGACTGAAACGAGGCGCGGACTGTTCGGTTCGAACACCGTGCCTTCGGCCCAACGCTCGCCGTCAGCCGTATGCAGCTTCATCGACACGAGGCTGGTGTAGTGACGCGACCGCGTGCTGCGCGACTCGACGATCTCGATGCCACGCTCACGCGCCGCTTGCCGCGCGTTGACGATGGAGACGCCGCCCGAGAGAATCGGACGGAGAATGCCGGCCGCCGCGCTCGAGGCGAGCACGTCGGTCGCGCGACTGTCGGCCAGTGAGCCGTAGTAGCGCAAACCGAGCCCTTCGACGCGCGCCGGTCCCATTTGCGACACGATGGCCGCCAGGCTTTCCGACAGTCGAATCCAGGGCTGCAACCGTTGCAGTTCTTCAGGGTGAATCGACGGGAAGTTCACCGCGTTGCGCACGATGCCGTCGCGGAGGAAGTCGCGCACGGCGGCCGCGGTATCGAGGCCGACGAGTTCCTGCGCTTCTTCCGTGGACGCCGCGATGTGTGGTGTCGCGACGACGCTGGGCATCTGCGCGAGCGACCAGTCGGTCGGCGGTTCCTTCTCGAAAACGTCGAGACCCGCGCCACCGACGGCGCCGCTCTCGAGCGCGCGCTTGAGCGCCGCTTCGTCGATGAGCTCACCGCGCGCGGTGTTGACGATGCGGATGCCGCGCTTGACCTTGGCGAAGCGCGCGTCGTTGAAGAGGTGCTTCGTTTCCGGCGTCGACGGGAGGTGCAGCGACAGGTAGTCGGCACGCTGGCACAACTCGTCGAGCGACAGCAGCTCGACGCCGAGCGTGCCGGCAATCTCTTGCGAGATGTACGGATCGTGCGCCACGATTTGCATCCCGAACGAACGGGCGCGAATCGCGACTTCCTGACCGATGCGTCCCAGACCGGCAATGCCGAGCGTCTTGCCACGGAGCTCGGTGCCGAGGAACTTCTTCTTTTCCCACTTGCCCGCCTTCATCGCTTGATCGGCGGCCGGGACCATGCGCGCCAGCGACAGCACGAGGGCAATCGCTTGTTCCGCGACGCTGATGCTGTTGGCGCCGGGCGCGTTGACGACGAGCACGCCACGTCCGCTGGCCGCCGTCATGTCGATGTTGTCGACCCCGGTGCCGGCGCGTCCCACGATGCGCAGGCGCGGCGCCGCGTTCAACAAGTCCTTCGTGACCTTGGTGGCGCTGCGGACGAGCAAAGCATCCGCGTCGGCGAGATCGACGGCGAGATCGGCGGGGCTTCGACCGGAACGGGCGTCGACCTGCCATCCCTCGGCGCGGAGCAACTCCAGCGCCGAGGCGGGCAGATCATCCGAAACGACGATCTTCAACGTGTTGCGGACTTGGGGCTGAGGGTTCTGATGTAGTTGACCATGTTCCATATGTCTTCTGGCTTCATCCTCGACGCATAGCCCCGCATCGCAGTGCCCTTGGCGCCATTACCAATCAACGTGAAAATTTCACCGTCCGTCGAGCCGTGTTTCCAGGTGGCATCGGTCAAATCAGACGGCTTGGGATCGGGAATCGACGCCGCCATCTTGCCGTCGCCTTTCCCGGTCGCGCCATGACAGGTGGCGCACTGCATATCGTATAGCTTCTTGCCAGCCGCGATCGATTCCGGCGTCGACTTTACGGGATTTTTTACAGCCGCCGCTTCCGGATGATGATGTTCGCCAGCTTCGTGCTGGTCGGCGGGCGCCGCGGGTTTGGCCTGGGCCGACAGCATCACGTTTGAGGTCGCAAACGCGAAGACGCCCGCAAGCAAAGTCAGATGTACACGCATTCTAGTGATGTCCTCCGCCTACAGTATAATCCGGAGGTTTTGTTTGTCCGCCGCCCCGCTGTGGTGCAAATCGCTAAAACATTCGAAATGCCGCGCGACAACCAGGTAAATTCGTACTCTTTTCCACAGAGTTTTCCACAGAATCTGTGAGAATCGTGCAACACCAGCTGGGGAACTGACCTAAAGAGACGCATCAAAAATTATGTCCAACACCACTTCGTTGACGCCGCCACAGGCCGGTGTCGCTATCACGCGGCAGCACGGCCATCTTGTTGTTCCCGATCATCCAATCATTCCGTTCATCGAAGGCGACGGCACCGGCCCCGACATTTGGCGTGCCAGCGTCCGCGTCCTCGACGCGGCTGTCGGCAAAGCGTACGGCGGCACCCGCAAGATCGCGTGGATGGAAGTTTACGCAGGCGAGAAGAGCTTCAAGAAGTTCAACAACTGGCTGCCGGACGAGACGGTGGCCGCGTTCCGCCAGTACCTCGTCGGTATCAAGGGACCGCTCACAACGCCGGTCGGCGGCGGGATCCGTTCGCTGAACGTCGCGCTGCGGCAGATGCTCGACCTGTACGTTTGCTTGCGCCCGGTCCGCTGGTACAACGGCGTGCCGTCGCCCGTGAAGCATCCGAATAAGGTGGACATGGTGATCTTCCGCGAGAACACGGAAGACATCTACGCCGGCATCGAGTACGCGCCTGGGACGCCCGAAGCGCAGAAGGTGCTTGATTTCTTCGCGAAGGAATTCCCGAAGGAGTTCAAGAAGATCCGGTTCGGCAGCCGCGAGGCGGCCGAAGGGTGGCAGAAGCAGCTCGAAGGCATCGGCACGCCCGCGCGCGAAGTGGGCGTGCAGGTGGGCGTCGGCCTCAAGCCGATTAGCTATCTGGGCAGCGAGCGCCTCGTGCACAGCGCCATCAGCTACGCGATTGCCAACAAGCGGAAGAGCGTCACGATTGTCCACAAGGGCAACATCATGAAGTTCACCGAGGGCGCGTTCCGCGACTGGGGCTACGACGTCGCGAAGCAGTCCTTCGGCGCCGTCGAGATTGACGGCGGGCCGTGGTGCCGGATTCCGGACGGGAAGCCGGGCGCCGGTCTTGTCATCAAGGACGCCATCGCCGACATCACGTTGCAGCAGGTGCTGACGCGCCCCGACGA
>JAISPN010000190.1 GCA_031274845.1 Acidobacteriaceae bacterium | reverse complement strand
TTCTCGCTCCGTCGTTCCATACCACTCGCCTCTGGCGCGCTCCTCGTCCTGTCGCTGGCGCTCGTAACCGCCTGCTCCTCGTCTGGCCGCCTGAGCGTCCCTCCCGGCACATCGCAGCCCGACAAGTTCCTGTTCGACAAGGGGAACGAGGCGCTACAGAAGAAAAAGTGGATCACCGCGCGCGAGTTCTTCAAGCAGGTCACCGAGACGTACACGCAGAGCCCCTTGCGTCCCGACGCCAAGCTCGCGGTTGGTGACACGTATCTCGGCGAGGGAACCACGGAAGCGTACATCCTCGCCATCGCGGAATTTCAGGAGTTCCTGTCGTACTACCCGACGCATCCACGCGCCGACTACGCGCAGTACCAGCTCGGCCTCGCCCACTTCCGCCAGATGCGCGCGCCGCAGCGCGATCAGACAGAAACGCGCGACACGATTCGAGAATTCGAAGCGTTCGTGGTTCGGTATCCCAAGAGCGCCTTGCTGCCCGAAGCGAAGAACCGCTTGCGCGAAGCCCACGATCGCCTGAGCGCGTCCGAGTTTGAAGTCGGACAGTTCTACTACCACATCCACTGGTATCCGGGCGCGATCGATCGTCTGTCGACACTGCTCAAAAACGACCCCGACTACACCCAGCGCGACGGCGCGTACTTCTATCTCGCCGAGTCGTACTACAAGGCGAATCGCATGAAGGAAGCGCTCCCCTACTACGAACGGCTGCTCGATGAATTCAAGCAGAGCCAGTTCATGGCGCAGACAAAGAAGCGGGTGGCTGAACTGAAGAGCGGAACGGCGGGGCAACCAGCCGCCGCGGCGACGGCGCCAAAGACGCAGCAGTAATCGCGCGTGGGCCTCAGCCCACCTTGCGCGACATCTGACGATACGTCTCCGGCGACTCGGATGAGGCGCTGGCGTCAGGCAGCTTCGGGCTGAGGATGCCGCTGAAGCGGCGGAAGTAATCGGCCGCCGAGACCAGCGACGTCAGCACGACCACCCACAACGCAATGTGGCCGATCACGACAAATCGCGCCAACTGCTCCTTGCCGAGAATCAGCGCGAGAATCGCCACGACCTGCGCGATCATCTTGATCTTGCCAAGCGGCGAAGCGGCCATCGTCACGCCGCGCGCGTGCGCCAGCGACCGGAGCGCCGTCACCGCGAACTCGCGGCCGATGATGATCGCAACCATCCATGCCGGAGCCAGATCCATCTGCACGAGCGAGATGAACGCGGCAATCGTCAGGAGCTTGTCGGCCAGCGGATCGATGAACTGGCCGAGCGCGGTCACCTGCTGACGTCGGCGCGCCAGATATCCATCGAGCCAGTCCGTCAGCGAGGCAATTCCAAAAATCGCCGCGCCCACAAGCTCTTTGTGGACGCCGAGAATCATGCGCCCTTCAAATTTGGTCAGCAGGACCACGACGAGCAGCGGCACGAGGAAAATTCGCGTGACCGACAGCGAGTTCGGCAGGTTCATGCGTCAGGAGCCCCATGATAACATCGCTGGTTGCTCATGAAGGCGATCATGCTCGCAGGCGGAAAAGGCACGCGCCTCCGTCCGCTCACCATCCACACACCGAAGCCCATCGTGCCGATTTTCAATCGGCCGTTTCTGCACTATCAGCTCGATCTCCTGAAGCAGGTCGCGGAAATCGATGAGGTGATCCTCAGCCTGAACTACCAGCCGCGCCGGATCGAAGAGATCTTTGGTGATGGCAGCGAGGCCGGGCTCAGCATCCGCTACGTCGTCGAACCGGCGCCGCTTGGCACGGGCGGCGCTATTCGCTACGCCAGCGAGTCGCTCGGTGAATCGGTCGTGGTCTTCAACGGCGATGTGCTGACGGAAGTCGATCTTGCCGCGGTCATCCGCCTGCACCGCGAACGCAAGGCCAAGGCGACGATCGTCCTCACGCCGGTCGAGAATCCAACCGCGTACGGCCTCGTCGAAACCGACGCGCAGGGCAACGTCACGCGCTTTCTCGAAAAACCAAACCCGGACGAGATCACCTGCGACACGATCAACGCCGGCATCTACGTGCTCGAACCAGACACGTTCGATCGCATTCCCAAGGACACCCCCTGGTCGATCGAACGCAGCTTCTTCCCGTCGCTCATCGAACGCGGCGAGACCTTCGTCGCCTACGTCTATCGCGGCTACTGGATCGACATCGGCACGCCTGAGAAATACATGCAGGTCCACCGTGACATCATGGACGGCCGCTATCACGCGGCGCCGTTCTCCGGCGAATCGCAGCGTGCCTTCGTGTCGCCGCTCGCGCGCGTCGAAGAGGGCGCGCACATTGAAGGCCCCTGCTTCATCGACGACGGCGCCGTCATCAAGACCGGCGCGCGGATCGGCCCGCACGCCGTCATCGGCCGGCAATGCCATGTCGAAGAACATGCCAGCGTCGAGCGATCGATTGTCTGGGCCAACTGCCGCATCGGTCAGGACGCCGTCGTGCGCCGATCGATTCTCGGCCGTCACTGTCATATCGGCCACAACGCCGTCCTCGACGCCGATGCCGTGCTCGGCGACAAGTCGGTGGTCACCGATTACACCCGCCTGTAGCGCATCGGAGCGATCATGTCTCTCTCAGTGAATCCCGAGATCTTCAAAGCGTATGACGTCCGGGGCACCTATCCGAACGAGATCAACGAAGAGATCGCGCGCGCGATTGGCGCCGCATTCGTCGCCTATCTGAAGGCGTCGCGCATCGGCGTCGGACGCGACATGCGCCTCTCGTCGCCAGGCATCGCCAAGGCGTTCATCGAAGGCGCGACCTCACAAGGCGCGCACGTCGTCGACTTCGGCCAAATCCCGACCGACATGTTGTATTACGGCGTCGCCACCGAAGGGCTCGACGGCGGCGTGCAGGTGACCGCCTCGCACAATCCGAAGCAGTACAACGGCCTCAAGATGGTGCGGCAGGGCGCGGAAGCGCTGAGCGGTGACGCCGGCATCGGCGACATCCGCGACATGATCGCGCAGGGCACCATTCCCCCGCCGGCCGCGCATCCCGGCACAGTGACATCGCAGAACGTGCTCGCCGGATACATCGAGCACGTCATGGGGTTCATCGATCCCACGATCATCAAGCCGTTCAACGTCGTCCTCGACGCCGGCAGCGGCATGGGCGGACTCGTCGCGCCGAAGCTCTTCGAGCGGCTCCCTTGCAAAACGACGCGCCTCTGCTTTGAGATCGATGGCCGCTTCCCCAATCACGAAGCGAATCCGCTCATCGAGGAAAACCGCCGCGACATCACCGAGAAGGTGATCGAAACGAAAGCGGACATCGGCATCGCCTGGGATGGCGACGCCGACCGCTGCTTCTTCATCGACGGCACCGGCGAATTCATCTCCGGCGATTTCATCACCGCGCTTCTCTCGGAAGCCTTTCTCCTGAAGCATCCGCGCGCCACAGTCATTTACGACCTGCGCGCCAGCTACGCCGTGCGCGACACCGTCGCGCGCCTCGACGGCACGTCGTTCATGAACCGCGTCGGCCATGCGTTCTTCAAGAAGCGCATGCGCGAAACCGACGCGATTTTCGGCGGCGAAGTCACCGGCCACTACTACTTCCGCGACAACTTCTTCGCCGACAACGGCTTCATCCCGGCGCTGCTGATTCTCGAGCTGATGTCGAAGAAGGGACAGAGCCTGCACGATCTGCTCGCGCCGCTCCGCGCCAAATATTTCATCTCGGGCGAGATCAACACCAAGCTCTCGCACATGGATGCCGTGCCGGCGAAGCTGGCCGACATCGCCGCCGTCTACCGCGACGCGAAGCAGTACACGCTCGACGGCCTCTCGGTGGAATACCCCGACTGGCACTTCAACGTCCGGCCGTCGAACACCGAGCCGCTACTCCGTTTGAATCTCGAAGCCACGACACCAGCGCTGATGGCCAAGAAGCGCGACGAGGTCCTGACGCTCATCCGGAAATGATAGAATCGCGAGTGCGAGCGTCACCCGTTCGCACTCTGTCAGACGCGGGCTTAGCATAGTGGTAATGTCCTGGCTTCCCAAGCCAGTCAGACGGGTTCGATCCCCGTAGCCCGCTCCAAAATTCTTTCCAAGAACATCCACCAACATCCTCCGACTGCACTGTACGAAAAATTCGTGTGACGTGAGTTCCACGCTGTGGCTGGAGAAGGGTCGGTTAAACGGACGTTCAACGCTGTAGTGCGAGGTCGTCCAATCCCTAGCGGCAATGCCGTGAATTATTTCAACGACATTTAATAAAAATATTATTTATCAT
>JAISPN010000162.1 GCA_031274845.1 Acidobacteriaceae bacterium | reverse complement strand
AACCGATCGCCACCGCGTACGCCGCGGAAAAATCAGATCCGAACAGCGTGTGGCACCGCGGACTGCAGCAGGCATTTCTGTCGATTCTCGAACGCCACCAGATCACGCGGCGTCATGCCGCGTTCAAAAAGATCGAACAGCGCTGGCCCGACCTCGCACGTAAAGGCGGCCCGCTCTCGGCTCAATAGCTCTTCGCAAACCAGGCTTCGGCCACGGCCGGCTTCTCGCACCGCACGCACGTGCCTTGCGGCGTCGCGCCGCCAAACGGGATATTGCGAATCGTCGCCTGCGTCTCCGTCTTGATCTGCGCTTCGCAGTCCGCGTCACCGCACCACGGCGAAATCACAAACCCCGGACGGCCGTCCATCGCGGCCGTGAACGCCTCGTAGTCCCCGGCGCGCTGCGTGTGCTCGGCGCGAAAGGCCAGCGCGCGTTCGAGCAGGTTCTTCTGGATGGCATCGAGCAGTTGGCGCACGTTGGCGGCAAGACCGTCCATCGGCGTCGGCAGCTTCTCGCGCGTATCGCGCCGCGCCAGCATTACCTGCGACTTCTCGATGTCTTTCGGACCGATCTCAAGCCGCAGCGGCACGCCGCGCATTTCCCATTCCGCGAACTTCCACCCCGGACGCTCGTCGCGCTCTTCGATGTGGACGCGAATGCCCGCCTCGACGAGTTCGTCGCGCAGCGCTTTCGCCTTTGGCAGCACCGTCTCACGCCAGTTCTCGCGGCCGATCGGCACGATGACGACCTGATACGGCGCGATGGCTGGCGGCAACACGAGACCGCTGTCGTCGCCGTGCACCATAATCACCGCGCCAATCAGCCTCGTCGTCACGCCCCACGACGTCCCCCAGACGTGCTGCACCGACTTGTCGCGCGCCTGAAACGTGATGTCGAACGCCTTCGCGAAGTTCTGCCCGAGGTTGTGTGACGTACCCGCCTGCAGCGCGCGCCCATCGCCCATCAACGCTTCGATGGAGTAGGTGCGCAACGCGCCGGCAAACTTCTCGCTCTCCGTCTTCTGCCCCTTCATCACCGGGACGGCGAGGATCTGCTCGCAGAGCGTCGCGTACATGTCGAGCGCCAACTGCGTCTCGGCTTCGGCTTCTTCCGCCGTTTCGTGCGCGGTGTGCCCTTCCTGCCAGAGGAACTCCGTCGTGCGGAGGAACGGATACGTCTTCTTCTCCCAGCGCACGACGTTCGCCCACTGATTGATGAGAATCGGCAGATCGCGCCACGACTGCACCCAGCTGGCGTACATCGTGCCGATGATGGCTTCCGACGTCGGTCTGACGACGAGCTTCTCTTCGAGCTCTTCGCCACCGCCGTGGGTCACATACGCCACCTGCGGCGAGAAGCCTTCGACGTGCTCGGCCTCTTTCGTCAGAAGGCTGTTCGGAATGAAGAGCGGGAAATACGCGTTGACGTGACCCGTGCGCTTGATCTCTTTGTCGAGCGCCTGCTGCACCATCTCCCAGATCGCGTAGCCGTACGGCCGGATGACCATGCACCCTTTCACGGGCGAGTAGTCGGCCAGTTCGGCTCGACGCACCACGTCGAGATACCACCGGGAGAAGTCTTGCGAACGGGGCGTGATTTCGGTCACGAAGGATTCGGGCTTGTCGTGTTTGGCCATGATTGAACAGTCGCTTGCCTAGTCTGATTCCACGTCGAAAACGTGGACCTTCCAGTGTAGATCGTCGCGTTGCGGGTAGTCTTCGCGGTAGTGCCCGCCCCGGCTCTCCTGCCGCCGCAACGCGCCATGCGCGATGAGCCGCGCGATGGTCAGCAGGTTGTAGCGCCGCCACACATTCGGATCGGCCTTGCTCATGTCGATCTCGCGACGCACACCGGCCCAGGCGGAATCCAGCATACGCGTCGCTTCGCCAACACCCGCGTCTGTGCGGAACAACCCCGCGGAGCGCCACATCAACGCGCGGATGTCGGCAATGCTCAGATCGGCCGCGGACGACCTGGCGTCAGTCATCGGCGCGTGAGCGTCAGGCCGACCCGGCACGCGGTCGTGTTTCAACACCGCGGCCTGTGGCGCTTGCTGCATCGCGATGCCGGCACGAGCGCCAAAGACCAGCCCTTCGAGCAGCGAGTTGCTCGCAAGCCGGTTCGCGCCGTGGACGCCGGTACACGCCGTCTCGCCGGCCGCATACAACCCGGGCACCGAGGTGCGCGCCCACTCGTCGGTGTCGATGCCCCCCATCAGATAGTGCGCCGCCGGTCCGACGGGAATGGGATCGCGCGCGATATCGATTCCCGCCTGCGCGCACATCGCCGCGATCGTGGGAAATCGTTCCCGGACGTGCGCGGCATCCATGTGCGCCAGCGTCAGAAAAATTTCGCCGCCGGTGGCCTCGGCCTCGCGGACGATCCCGCGAGCCACCACGTCACGCGGCGCCAGATCGCCCGACGGATGATATTTCTCCATGAACGCCGCGCCGGACGCGTTGATGAGACGCGCGCCTTCGCCACGCAGCGCTTCTGAAATCAGAAAGCGCGGCGCCCCCGCTTTCTTGAGCGCGGTCGGATGGAACTGCACGAACTCGAGGTCCACCACGCGCGCGCCAGCATGAAACGCCAGCGCGATGCCGTCACCCGTGGCGACGGCAGGATTCGTCGTGTCGCTGTACACATGACCGGCGCCGCCCGTGGCCAGCAGAATCGCGCGGCCGCGCGCGGTATGACGCCGCCCTTCGCGATCGAAGTAGCCAACCCCGACGACCGCGCCGTGCTCGACCAAGAGATCGGTCACCAACGCATGTTCGATCGTCACCGCCGACGAGGTGGTGACGACACGCTGCCACAGCGCGCGGCCAATCTCTCTGCCGGTCGCATCCGCGGCGTGCAGGATCCGGCGCACCGAGTGCGCCGCTTCAAGCCCGAGCATCAGCTCGCCGGATGCGTCACGCTCGAAGCGAGCGCCCCACTCGACGAGCTCGCGCACATAGCGCGGGCCTTCCTCGACGAGCACGCGCACCGCCGACTCGTCGCACAGTCCGGCGCCGGCGTTGATCGTGTCCTCGAAGTGAAGAGACGGGCTATCGTCAGCGCCCATCGCCGCGGCAATGCCGCCTTGCGCATACCCGGTGTTGCTCTCGGTGGCTTCCGCTTTCGTGAGAATCAACACGCGGCCCGCGGGCGCGAGCGCCAGCGCGGCACGTAACCCTGCAATGCCGCCGCCGACGATGATGAAGTCGAAGGAGTGGTTGGCGATAGGACTGTCCAATCGTTGAATGTTATTCTAAGCGCTTACCACGCCACTATGGAACCGCTGCGCATCGACGTCTCCACACCATCCCGTCCGTACATCATCTCGGTTGCCGATGGTCTGCTCGACCAACTGCCGTCGCTCCTCGATCGCGCGGGAACGCCGGCGCGTCGCTTCGTCGTGTCGAGCCCGTTGGTGTGGCGGCTGCACGGCGCCCGCTTCGCGGCGGCGTGCCACGCGGAACCGATCCTCGTCCCCGACGGCGAACGCTACAAGCAGCTCTCGACCGTCGCGCGTGTCTACGAAGCGCTGATCAAGGCCAACGCCGAGCGCGCATCGACGCTCATCACCTTCGGCGGCGGCGTCATCGGCGATCTGGCCGGGTTTGCCGCGGCGACCTATCTTCGCGGCATCGCCATGGTGCACGTGCCCACCACGCTCCTCGCGCAGGTCGATAGCGCGATTGGCGGCAAGGTTGGCGTCAATCACACGCTGGGCAAGAACCTCATCGGCGCGTTCCATCAGCCGCACGCCGTCCTCGTCGATCCGTCGGTGCTCGGCACGTTGCCGCGCCGCGAGTTCCGCGCGGGGCTGTACGAAGTGATCAAGTACGGGATGACGTCGAGCCCATCGCTCTTCGACCGTCTCGTGCGCGATCGCAAGGCGATCTTCGCGCGGCAACCCGACGCGCTCATCGCGATCATCAGCGAATCCTGCCGCATCAAAGCGGATGTCGTGACCGAGGACGAGCGGGAATCAGGAC
>JAISPN010000128.1 GCA_031274845.1 Acidobacteriaceae bacterium | reverse complement strand
TCCGGCGTCACGAAATCAAGGAGCGCGGGCGAGCAGAAGATCCGCGCGTGCGACCAGGTGTGGCACTGGACGTCGATGCTGCCTGACGCATGAAGCGCGCGTAGTTCAGGCCACGTGACAAACGGCGATCCTGTTGTCGTCACGTCAGGACCGGTGGGGCGCACATCGGTGGCTTCTTCGATGCGTCCAGGACTCGCGTACACGATCGCCGTCAACCCGTACTGACGAAGGAGCGGCGCGGTGGTCGTCCAGACACTGGCCCACGCATCGTCGAAGCACAAGCCGACACGTCGCGGCGCGGACGAAAGACGCCCATCCACAAAATCCGCGATCTCATCGTTGGTGACCGTGCGATAACCGTTCTCGGCGAGATACCGTAACTTCGGTTCGAGTGTGTCGGTGGACTCGTCGTGAAAGTGGAACACGGGCAACGTGTCGTGACCAACGCTGCCGCCGAAGAGAAAGCGTGGAAAGCGTCCGCTGATGAAGTCGAGATAACCGCGCAACCGCCCGCCGCGCTCGTTGAAAGGGATCGTGTTCTGGTGCACAGGGCCGACAAATTGTACTCCGAAGATTGAGCTAACATGAGGCGCGTGTCCTCGCGCGCCGCAGCGGCTATTGGCCTCATTTTGCTCACCATTGGATTGGCCGCCGCCCTCTCCGTCGACGTCGTCAAAACAGGATTCGGCATCAAGGGTGATGAGGCGACGTATGTCTCGTCTGGCCTCAGCGCGGCGTACGACGGCGATCTCACGTACGAGCGTCGCGACGTCGAACGCTTTTTCGGTCTCTATCGCGCCGGCCCCGAAGGGATTTTCCTGAAGCGTGGCAAGACCATCAGTCTCCACATGACAGCGACGCCGCCGTTCGTACGCATCGAGCGGCAGGCCGATCCGCGCACCGATCGCTTGTACTTTGCGAAAGCACTGGTGTACGGCGTCAGCGCCGCGCCGTTCGTGCGTCTTTTCGGCCTCAACGGTTTTCTGGTGTTTCACATCCTGCTGCTTGGGATCGTCGGTTTGTGCGGTTATCTCTTTCTCGCGGCAGAGTCGCGCCCGGCGCCCGCGCTGGCGTTCACGCTCGCGTTTCTCTTCGCAAGCTGCGTCTCGGTCTACACCGTCTTCCTGACGCCGGAGATTCTGAACTTCACGCTCGTCTTCACCGCCTATTTCTTCTGGCTGTACAAGGAAGTCTCACCAGAAGGAGGCGGGTTCCTGCGCGGACGCGGGAGCGACGTCGTTGCCGCGATCCTGCTGGGCATCGCGACCTACTCGAAGCCGACCCACGCACTGCTCATCGCGCCGATTGTCTTGTGGGCCTGGTGGCGGCGTCAGTTCGTGATGGGGTTACTGGCTGGCGCCGTCTGTGTCGCCGTCGCGGCGGGCTGCTTCGGTGCGACGGCCCTCAACAGTGGTGAGTTCAATTATCAAGGCGGCGACCGCAAGGCGTTCTACCACACGTTTCCCTTCGACGGCACGCCTGACGTCTGGAATACGCAAGGCAACGAGATGAGCACGAACGACTCGGATGCCGACAACGTCCTGACCGACTTCACGCATCGCTTTGCGACCAACGTCGAATACTTTCTCGTCGGCCGTCACTTCGGCTTCGTGCCGTATTTCTTTCCGGGTGTCATCGCCGCGGCGTTGTGGCTGTTCTCTCGGGAGCGGACACGAGTCTGGCGCGGCCTCATCGCGCTCGTGGTGGTGGCGTCTGCGGCGTCCTTGCTCATCTTCGCGCCGTTCACATGGAGCGGGGGAGGCGGACCGCCGGGGAATCGCTACTTCATGAGCATCTTCGCGGCGACGTTCTTCCTGATGCCGCCGGTGGCATCGGTCGCGTGGCCGATGATCGCGTGGATCGGCGGCGCGCTCTTCACGGCGAAGATGCTCGTGAACCCGTTCGTCGCGGCGAAGTATCCAAACCAGACGACCGAACGCGGCTTCGCGCGCCGCCTGCCCGTCGAGCTGACGATGGCCAACGATCTGCCGATCATGCTGGAGATCACGCGGTCGCACCTGCCGTATGGCGACCTGTTGCTCTACACGCTGGACGAGCACGCGTACAGCCCGGAAACGGTTGACGCCGAAGGGAACAAAGGCGTCTGGATTGCGAGCGGCGGCCGCGCGGACATCGTGGTGCGGAGCGAGGAGGCGATCGACCATCTCGTCATGACGGCGCTGTCGCCCGTCCGGACCACGTTCACGGTTGCGATGGGGAAGTCGACGGTGACGGTCGCGCTCGAACCGAGCACGCCGCAGACGTTCGACGTGCCGGCGTCCGGCACACGGGACTTGCGCGGCTACGCCTACCTGATGACGGCGCAGTCGACGGACGGCTTCGTGCCGCACCTGCTCGATCCCACCACTGACGACAAGCGGAATCTCGGCGTGATGATGCGCTTTACCCCCATCACACACGCGACGGCACGATGACGCCAGCGCGCCACGGCGTCTTGCGCGAAGCGGTCATGGTGCTGGCGATTGCCGTTGCCACCACCGTCCTCATGACGTGGCCGATGGTGCCCAAGATCAATCGGCTTGGCCGGACTGATAACGGTGACGGGACTCTGTCGATTTGGAATGTGACGTGGGTCGCGCGCACGCTAGTGACCGATCCGCGGCACGTCTTTGACGCGAACATTTTCTATCCGCATCAAGCGACGCTCACCTACTCGGAGAGCAATCTGGGCGCCGGCATCCTGGCGATTCCGGCGTACTGGGCGACGAAAAATCCGTTTGTCGCGCACAACTCGGCCGTCCTCCTCGGCTTCATCCTGACCTTCATCGGGATGTACTGTCTGGTCCGTTACCTGACTGGCGATCGGTTCGCGGCGGTCATCTCCGCGATCGGCTTTGCGTTCACGCCGTTTCTCTTTGCGCACAGCCCGCACATCCAGCTGCTGATGACGTCGGGCGTGCCGTTCAGCATGCTGGCGTTTCATCGCTTCACCGATCGCGCGACACCCGCCCGTGGCGCGGTGCTCGGGTTGGCGATGGCGTGGCAGGCGCTCTGTTGCGGCTACTACGGCGTCTTCGTGATCCTGATGGTTGGCTACGCGACGCTCGTCGTGGCGGTCGTCCGCGGCCAGTGGCGAGCCCCGCGCTACTGGCTCGGCCTTGCGACCGGCGCACTCGTCGCGTGCGTGATTGTCGCGCCGGCGTTTCTGCCTTACCTCTCGTTGAGTGGCGAAGGCTTTGCCCGGACGCTGGACGAGGCGCGGCGCTACTCGTCGAACTGGAGCGACTACTTCACAAGCTCGGCGTACGCCCATGCGTGGATGCTGGCGCATTTGCCCCCATGGCTGGAGGTGACGTTTCCCGGTTTCGTGATGGGGATTTTCGGTCTGGCCGGATTCCTCGCCGGCGGCACACCGCGGCGCAAGGAGTTTCTCGCCATCTACGGCGGCCTCGCGGTCCTCGCGTGCTGGGCGTCGTTTGGACCGGCGGCGGGACTCTACACCGTGCTCTACAAGACCGTGCCGGTCTTTACCTTGATGCGCGCGCCGGCGCGATTTGGATTGCTCGTGGCGTTTGCGCTCTCGGTGCTCGCCGGGTCGACGCTGGCGCGTCTTTTCCGCGCGCTGCCAAGGCACGCGACGCCGGTCGCGCTCGCGCTTGGCCTTGTGACGACGGCGGAACTCGTCGTGCCGTCGAATCTGGTGGAGTACGGCGGCTTCGAGCCGGTCTAC
>JAISPN010000095.1 GCA_031274845.1 Acidobacteriaceae bacterium | reverse complement strand
GGAACTACTCGCGCGTCTTGCACCGCTGGTCGGCGTGCTCACCCGTCACCGGGAGGCCGCCTTGTGATTCGCACCAATCTTGCGACGCGGCCGTTCTACAACGTCCGCCTCGTCAACCTCTTGCTGGCCATTGCCGCGTGCGTCGCGCTTGCCGCCACGGTGCTGCACGTCGCGGCCGTTCTTCATTACTCCGGCAGCCACGCCGAACTCGCGACCAGAGCCTCCGCGGACGAAGCGGCCGCCGCCAACATGCGCGCCGACGCGCAGCGGCTTCGAGCCACGGTCGATCCGCGTCAGACCGAGCGGGCCGCCGCGGACGCGCGTGAGGCGAATGCGCTCATCGATCGGCGGATGCTGTCGTGGACGGCGCTCTTCAACACCTTTGAGGCCACGCTTCCGCCCGATGTCCGCATTACCTCGATCCAACCCAAAATCGACCGCGCGCACAGCATCCTGCTCACCGTCATTGTGCAGGCACGCTCGGTTAAGGCGATCGACACGTTCATGGAACAGCTCGATGCGCTCGGCGCCTTCACGGATGTCCAGTCCACCGAAGAACAGATGAACGGCGAGGGACAGGTCGAATCGTCGCTGCAGATGCGGTACGAACCGGGCGCCACATCACCCGAGGCGGCGCGCTGATGACTCGCGCACTCCTCACGCGGATTGCGGCAGAACGCCGGGTGCCGCTTGTCGTCATCGGCACGATCCTCGCGGGCAACCTGCTCGCATTCTTTCTCGTCGTGCGTCCGTTGATGCAGCAGTCGACTGGCGCGGCGCATCGCGCGGAGGTGGCCGCGCACGCGCGAGCCGACGCCGAACGCGAGCTTGCGCAGGCGAAACAACTCGTCGCTGGCGCAGAAGATGCGCAGCAGGCATTAGCCGCCTTCTATACGAAGGTGTTGCCGCCAGATCTGGTCGGCGCACGCCGGATGACGTACGCGAAGCTGCCGGCGCTCGCCGACAAGAGTGGCGTCACCTACACCCGGCGGACGATGGATCTCGCCGCGCCCAAGAAAGATGAGCATCTGACGGAGATGAAGATCCGGATGCAACTGCACGGCGAGTACGCCAACCTGCGCGCGTTCATCGACGCGCTGGAACGCGCGCCGGAGTTCCTCGTCATCAACGACATCGCGCTCACCGACGCGAACGGCTCCGGCGAGCTGACGCTGACGATCAATCTATCCACCTACGTCCGACAGGCGGCCCATGGGTCCTAAGCGCCGCCAGCAACTCCTTCTCGGCGTCCTCCTCGTCGCGCTCGCGGTGTTGGTCTACGTGCGCTGGCCGTGGCCCGGCACGACGCCACCGTCTACGCCGGCCGTCGCGGGAAATCGCTCGCCTGTCGCACGCGAGGCGGCCGTCGCGCCGCAGACGCTCGACGTGCACCTCGACGCGCTCGACCGCGAACGGCCGCAACCGGGCGCAGTCACCCGCGATCTGTTCCGGTTTGCGCCGAAGACCCCGCCGCCAGCGGTACGGTCAACCACGCCGCCGGCCGCGCCCGCGCCCGCGAGACCACCGCAGCCGCCACCGGCACCGCCGATTCCGCTCCGCTTTATCGGACTGCTCGAACCTCGCGGCGGCGAAAAGATTGCCGTCCTCTCTGACGGGCGCGGCACGCCGCTGTACGGCAAGGAAGGCGGGACGGTGCTCGGGCAATATAAGATTCTTCGCATCGGCACGGAGTCGATCGAGGTGTCGTCTCTCGACGGACGCGGACGTCAGACGATCCGTCTGTCGGGATCGTAAGCGCGCGAGGAGCCTTTCCGTGGTGGGGATGCGTGTGAACAAACGTTGTCTGCGACTTGCCAGCCTGCTGCTCGCTGTCGCGCTGTCCACCGCGTGCGGCGCGGCGCGGACCTATCGCGCGGGTGAGGCGGCGCGCAAGACGGGTGATCTCGACGAGGCCGTCACCTATTACCGTCAGGCGGCGCAAGCCTCGCCCGACAACGCGAGCTACCAGCTTGCGCTACAGCGCGCGATGCAGGCCGCCTCGCAGGCCCACGCCGACAAGGCGCGGCAGTTCGAAGAACAGGATCAGCTCGACGCCGCGCGCAGTGAATATCAGCTCGCGTCTGACAACGACCCTGGTAATCGGCAACTCGCGGTGAAGGTGACGACAATCGACCGTACCCTCCGCGATCGCCTCGAAGCCTCGCGCCCACGTCCAGCGATCGAGCAACTGCGAGAGAGAGCGCGCGCTGCAGTGGCGCCACCGTTACTCAATCCCGCCTCGCACGATCCGCTGCGGCTGCAATTCCGCAACGTGAACATCCGCGACATCCTCGACGGACTAGGCACCGCGACCGGCATCACCGTCAGCTACGACCCGCAGGTGCCGACGACCGCGACCACGGTCGTGCTCGAGGGCCTCACCTTCGAGCAGGCGCTACAGCAGATCATGGCGACGAACCAGATCGCGTACAAGGTGACGAGCGAGCACTCGATGCTGGTGTTCCCGGACACGCAGGCCAAGCATGCGCAGTACGACGAGCAGGTCGTGCAGACGTTCTATCTCTCGAACGCCGACCCGATGGAGCTCGTCCAGTTGATGAGCGCGTTGGTCCGTTTTCCAACGATGGGCGTGCAGCCGGTGATTCAACCGAACAAAGCCGCCAACTCGATCACCGTCCGCGCGACGCCGCCAGTGGTGCAGATGATCGACGCGATCATCCAGCAGAACGACAAGGCGCGCGCCGAGCTCATGTTCGACATCGAGATCCTCGAGGTCAACCGTACACGCGCGAAGCAGTACGGGTTGAACCTCTCTGAATACGCCGTCAGTGGCGCGGTGTCCCCAGGCGTCTCGCCTGGCGGCGGGACCGTCACCAGCACGGCGCCGTCCACGCTGCCGCCGTCGCCGGCGATCGCCCTGAACACGCTCACGCATGGCCTCACCTCGTCGGATTTCTGGCTCGGCGTGCCGACCGCGATTGTCCGGTTTCTCGAAAGCGACACGACCACGAAGCTGATTGCCAAGCCGCAACTGCGCGGCGCGGACGGCAACAGGCTCACCATGAACCTCGGAGATGAAATCCCGATCGTCACGACCAGCTATGTGCCGATTGCCACTGGCGGCGTCGGGCAGAACCCTCTCAACTCGTTCCAGCTGAAACCGGTCGGGATCAACGTCGAGATCATGCCGGTGCGCGTCACGCTCGACGGCGACATCATCATCGATCTCGTGCTGGAGAGCAGTTCGCGCGGCGCGGACGTCAATGTGGCCGGCACCAACTATCCGTCGTTCGGATCGCGGAAGGTGAGCACGCGGCTGCAACTGCGCGACGGCGAATCGAATCTGCTGGCGGGCTTGCTCCGCGATGACGAACGCAAGGCGCTCAGCGGCGTCCCCGGCGCGATGCGTGTGCCGCTGCTCAAGCAACTGTTTTCGGGAAACGATCAAACCATCGGCCAGACCGACATCGTGATGCTCCTGACCCCGCACATTCTGCGGCGTCCGGAGATCGGCGAGACGGATCTGCGTCCGGTGTTCATCGGCGCGGCCGGCAGTCTGGGCCTCAACGGTCCGCCGCCACTCATCGCCGCGCCAGACACCGACGGCGCACACGATCCCGACGCGCCGGCTCCCGCGCCGCCAGGCGCGACCGCGCCACGTTCGCCAGCCTCGGCGCCGGGGGCGACGCCACGTGGACAAGTCACGCCGCCGCCGGGAACGATCCTCACCACACCGCCGGGGGCCTCACCAGTGCCCGGCACGGTGGTCGTGCCAGCGCCGGCCGCCACCACGCCTTGAGGCGCCGATGGGGAGCCGCGTTCGACCGATCGCCGCAAGCCTCCGCCGTGCGCAGGGCTATTCGTTTGTCGAACTGCTCATCGTCTGCGCGGTGATCCTGATTCTCGCGTCAACCGTGTTGCCGCTGGCGCGCGTCACCGCGCAGCGGACGCGCGAAGCCGAATTGCACCGCGCGCTGCGGGAGATGCGGACGGCGATCGACAAGTTCAAGGACGCCGCCGACGCGCAGCAGATCGCGTCGACAGACATCAAAACCGACAGTGAAGGGTATCCCTCTGATTTAGAGACGCTGGTCGACGGCGTCGGCGTGCCGAACGACACCACGGGACGGAAATTGAAATTCCTCAGAAAGATCCCAACCGACCCGATGACGCACTCGACCGAATGGGGACGGCGTTCCTATCAGGACGCGCCAGACGCGACCACGTGGGGCGGCCAGAACGTTTTCGATGTCTACACGAAGTTTCAAGGCACGGCGCTCGATGGCACGAAATATCGTGACTGGTAACCGCGGGACGACGCTCCGGCGCGACCCTCGCGGCTTCACGCTCATCGAGCTCATGGTCGTCATGTCGATCATCGTCGTGCTGACGACGGTGGCGATCGTGCAGTACCGGCAGAGCGTCGTCCTCGCGCGCGAAGCGGTCTTGAAGGACGACCTCTTCAAGATGCGCGACGCCATCGATCAGTATTTCGCGGACAAGAATCAGTATCCCGGCGATCTCGCGGACCTCGTCTCGGCCGGGTATCTGCGCGCGCTGCCGAAAGATCCGTTCACGCAGTCGGACACCACGTGGCTGAGCGTACTCTCGGACGCCGACCCCACCAATCCTGCGGCGCCCACCGGCATCTACGACATCAAGAGCGGCGCGGATGGCACCGCGATCGACGGCAGTAACTACACAGACTGGTAAGGCGCGGCGTAACGACATGCAGAGACGCGGGCAACACGGATACGCGATGGCGGCGCTGCTCGTCGCGCTGGCCGTGATGGCGATCGTCATGACCGCCGCGATGCCCGCGTGGCGGCAGATGGTCAGGCGCGAGCAGGAAGCGGAGTTGGTGTTCCGCGGCGAGCAATATGCCAGGGCGATCAGCTTATTTCAACGTCGCGCCGGTCCCGGCGCGCTCCCGGCAAGCATCGACGTCCTCGTCGAACAACGGGTGTTACGCCGAGCCTACACGGACCCGATCACCCATCAGGATTTCGATCTCCTGCGTGCCACCACCACGACGAACGGAAATGGATCGGGCGGGCTTGCGACGACGAGCCAGCCGGGTGTGGCCAGCAGCCAGACCGGCGGAATCATCGGCGTGACGAGCAAGAGCAAGGACGCCTCGATTCTCATCTACAAAGGCGCCACGCATTACAACGAGTGGCAGTTCGTCTTTACGCCGCAGGTTCAGGCTCCCGCGGCTGGACCGCAGGGGAGTGCTGGCGCCAATAGCGGTCGTGGCGGACGCGGACAGAATCCGGGTGGACCGCGTGGCGCGCCCGCGCAACGTGGTCGAGGCGGCCGAGGCGGACCCAATGGACGCTTCGGCCAAGGACGTGGATTCGGTCAAGGTGGACGTGGTGGCGGTGTCATCCCCGCGCCACCAGACGGCGCGCCAAACACTCCGCTAAATCGTTTCGGCGCCGGACGAGGCCAAGCCGCGCCACCGCCAGACTGACGCGGGACGCGCCTTATATATCCGCGGCGAGATTATGAAATTCGCGACGGATCTGCTGCATCGCCTCTGACGTCGCATCGCCACATACACGATTGGTGAGCAGCGTGAAGTAACGGTCGCGCGCGGGATCGATCCAGAGCGACACGCCGGTATGACCCACATGGCCGAACGCCAGCGGCGACATCCGTGTGCCGCACGAGGAGGTGGGGAGCATCGTGTCCCATCCGAGCGCGCGCGAGCTGTTCGGGACGTCGCTCTTGCAAGTGGCGCGCGCCATCTCGTCGGGCAGAAACGGTGATCCGATCGCGCGGTTGCCTTGAAGCGCGTTGAGACACGCTCGCGCGAACACCCCCACGCCTGCCGCATTGCCGAACAATCCAGCGTGACCAGCCACGCCGCCGAGCGCCATCGCGTAGTTGTCGTGGACGTCGCCCGTCAAAAGACGTGGACGGCGCGGATCGTCCGGCAGCGGACGCGTCGGCGCGGTGCGCGATCGATCGGCCGCCGCAACGCCGTAGCCGATCACCGCGCCAGTATCCTGATGCGACGAGCGCAACCGATCGACGATCGCCCGAAAGGCGTCGTCCAGCGATTGTCCCGCGCGATCCTCAAGGAGAAATCCAAGCAAGATGAATCCGAGATCCGAGTAGACCGACTTCGTGCGCGGGTGATAGTCGAGCGGGATCTGGCCGATCTCGAACTCGAACTCGCGGCGTGTCGATGGCGGCCGATCGAGCAGCCGAGCCGGGAGGCCGGCGCAATGTTCGAGCAGATCGCGCACCGTCACCATCGCGCGATCCTCGCCACGCCAATCGGCGAACTCCGTCGCGATCGGTTGCGCGAAATCAACGAGACGCCGCGCGTTGAGATCGAGCGCCAGCATCGTCGTCGCAAGGGGTTTGGTCAGCGAGGCGAGATCGAAGAGGGTATCGAGTGTGGTGGCGCGGCTGTCGGCGTCGAAGGTCAGGCGGCCGAAGGCCTCTCGCCAGATCGGTCCATCCGCCGTGCCGATCTCGGCGACCGCCGCGGGGAAGATTCCGGCATCCATCGCAGAGGCGAGCCGCGCATGGACGCGCGCGAAAGCGGGGGAGGTCATCGGTCGCGCGTCACGCGATGTCAGACCGGCTCGGTCCCCTCAACCAGATGTCGCAGCCGCGGTTCCACGTCTTCGCCGATGGCGACGCGCACGAAGTCGTGCGCTTTCCGTAGCCGCGACACGGCGCGCTGATAGCTGAGGCCGCTCTTCTGCATCACGATGGCCGCCTTCACATCCCAATGCGCGCGCTTCAGCAGCGCATCCGCGGCTTCGTAATCAAGACCCGTGACGATGGTGATGATGCGCCGGCCGCGATCGCGTGCTTTCTCGGACGCCATCTGCAGATCGACCATCAGGTTGCCGTACGTCTTCCCGGTCCGGATCATCGATGCCGTCGTCAGCATGTTGAGCACCATCTTGGTGGCGGTGCCCGCCTTGAGACGCGTCGATCCAGCGATCACTTCGGGGCCAACCGCTGGCGCAATCGTCAGATCGACAAACATCTGAAGCTCGGTACGTGGATCGCAGGTCACGAAGATAATCTTCGACCCGGCGCGGCGGGCGCGCGTCAGCGCGCCGCGAACGAACTGCGTGATCCCGCTGGCCGACACGCCGATGACCACATCTTTCTTCCCGGGCGTCAGCCGCGTGATGGCGCGGAATCCTTCTTCGTAGTTGTCCTCGACGCCTTCCTTGGGATGAAGAAACGCGTTCTTGCCGCCGGCCATCACCGCGAGCACCAGCGCGTCGCTCGTGCCGAAGGTTGGCGGCATCTCGGCGGCTTCGAGGACGCCAAGGCGTCCGCTCGTCCCCGCGCCAACGAAAACGATGCGTCCACCTTTTCTGAGCGCCTGCGTGATGATGTCGATGCCGACGACAATCCGCTCTTTCTCGCGCTGTACCGCCGCCAGCATCTTGCGATCTTCGTTCAACATGCTCTCGACGATATCGGCCGGAGAGAGCTTGTCGATGGCGAGCGTGGCGGTATTGATAGCCTCGGTGGGAAGTGACTGGTACTTCGAGCGAAGTGGCATCCTCAACGACCTCGGACAGAAACTGCGGATGTTAGCATAGCCCCTTGATGATTGAGGCGTACCTCGACCACCTGCGCGTCGAACGCCGCCTGTCGCGTCACACCATTGACAGCTACGGCCGCGACCTGCGCCAGCTCGCCGCGTGTGCCGCCGCGATGGAGACGCCGCTCGCGCAACTGACACGTCAGGCGCTTGAAACATTCGTGCAACAGGAAATGGCGCGCGGCCAGTCGCCGCGTTCGGTGGCGCGTCTTGTCGCCACGATCCGCGG
>JAISPN010000086.1 GCA_031274845.1 Acidobacteriaceae bacterium | reverse complement strand
CCCGGCTACGGATACACGGCGATCGCGGTCGCGCTGCTCGCGCGGCTCGATGCGCTGGCTGTGATTGGGAGCGGTCTGCTGTTCGGAGCGCTCGAAGCTGGAGCGACCGCGATGCAGCGCGACGCGGGGGTTCCGTCCGTTGTCGTCTCAGTGATCGAAGCGGGCGTCATTCTATCGCTGCTCGTGTTGGGACGGGTGCGCATTGGGAGTTCCGCGCGGCAATGAGCGTCGCGATCGATGCATTCGCCGAAGCGACTGTTCGCACCGCGACGCCCCTCGCGCTCGCGGCGATGGGGGAACTGGTCGTCGAGCGAGCGGGGATCATCAACATCAGTCTTGAGGGAATCATCATCTCAGGATGCTTCGGCGCGCTCGTAGGCGCGACACATGTTGGCGCGCTGGGCGGCTACGTCGCGTCGATGGCGTGCGGTATCGCGATCGCGCTGGTGTTCGCGGCGTTCGCCGTGTGGCTGCGCACGGATCAGATCATCGCCGGCACAGCAGTCACCCTGCTCGCGGTGGGGCTGACCGGCACGTTGTATCGCGCGTTGTATGGTCCCGCCGGCGCTGGTCTCTCGATTCCCACAACGGGCCCGATCGCGCTTCCCGGTCTGTCGAAGATTCCGATGCTTGGACCAGGGTTTTTTAATCAGCCGATGGTGGCGTACGTCGCCTACCTGCTTGTCCCGCTCGTCTGGTGGTGGATGTACAAGACGCACGCGGGGCTGGCGTTGCGCGCGGTGGGGGAGTCGCCGGACGCGGCTCAGGCGGCGGGCATTCAGGTAAACCGAATGCGGCTTGGCGCGTTGATTGTCGGGGGCGCCGCCGGCGGGCTGGCAGGGGGGACGTTGGTACTCGCGCAAGCTGGCACGTTCGCGGAAGGGATGTCGGCGGGACGGGGATTCATTGCGATCGCGATCGTGGTGCTGGGACGTTGGCATCCCGGTGGGGTCGTGATCGCGGCATTGCTGTTTGGCGCGGGGAGTGCGCTGCAATTTCTGCTTCAGGCAATCGGGGTGGCGGTTCCGTACCAGTTCCTGCTCGCGTTGCCATATCTGCTCACGCTCGCTGGTCTGGCAGGTCTCGCCGGGCGTGTGCGTGCCCCGGCGGGGTTAGCGACCGAAGCTAGCCGCTGAACTGGCGACTGTTCTTGACAACCCAAATTGTTTAGCTAACATATTAGCTAACTAAAGATATTCTATGCCGACCGTCACCGTCCACGAAGCCAAAACCAACTTGTCCAGACTCATCGCCGACGTGCTCGCCGGCCACGACGTCGTGATTGCACGTGGCGCGACACCTGTCGTCCGGCTCGTGCCAGTGACGCCACTCGGCAAACGGCGGTTTGGTGCGTTGAAAGGCAAAGTCACCATCGACGCCCAGTTTCACGAACCGCTCCCCGATAGCGAGTTGCAGAGCTGGGAAGGCCCATGAAACTGCTGCTCGATACCCACGCCCTGATCTGGTGGCTCGCGGGAGACGCCTCACTGGGCAAGAATGCCGTTGAGGTGATTGGTGATGAATCAAATGAGATTCTGATCAGTGCAGCTTCCGCAATGGAGATCAGTACCAAATTCCGCCTCGGCAAATTGCCGAAAGCGGCGGTGCTGGCAACTGACCTCGCCGAATATGCCGCTGAGCAAGGTTTCGTCGAACTCTCGATTTCGATGGCGCACGCAGCGATGGCCGGCAATCTCGCCATTGCGCACAAGGATCCGTTCGATCGGATCCTGATCGCCCAATCGCTGATTGAACAGGCACCGCTTGTGTCGAACGAAACGATCTTCGACGGCTTCGGCATCCAGCGAATTTGGTAAGACTGGTGCGTAAACACACTGGCGGGAATTCACGGCAGTTCCGCATCACGGTCATCAAGGGAATCTTGGCCACCAAGCTGAACAAGTCCTGCGCAAATCGGTTCACGGACCTGACGGTAGAGAAAGTTGAGCAATCGACCCAACAGTGAATGGGTCCACGATTGGCGTCTTCTCAACGAGGCCTGTTCGCATGGCGGCTAGGCGTGCGGATGCCATGTAGACGCGACCGCGGCGTTCCCCATGGGGAATGAGCAATCCGGCATCAACGAGTTGTTTGAGATCCCTACTCGCGACCTGTTCGGAAATCTCCGCCATCGACCGGTAGGTCGCGTTGCGGATCTTCGCCCCAACGATCGCGTCCGTGAGAATGAGCACGGTGCGTTCGGGCACTCCAGCGCGCAGTGCCTCTTCCTCTGCCGCGAGCCAGATGCGATCCAAGAGGCGAGCGCGGCGTAGCATGGTGGTTGCTTGTCGATAGTGTGCCGTGAGGCAATAGCGCACCCATGGACGCGCGTCTCGCTCCGGGTGCCACGCGCCGCCGCCCACGGACGCAAGAACATCATAGTACGACTGCACGTTGCGCCCGAGGTATTCCTCGATACTCGACAGCTGTGGCGCGAGTGTTCCGTGGCGTGCAAGGACCAACGTTTGGAGGCACCGCGCCATACGCCCATTCCCATCGGAGAATGGGTGAATCATGACGAGATTGAGGTGGGCCATGGCTGCTCGAACCATCGGCGGCGCCGAGCCGTCATCGTCAAGCGCAGAGACGAGTTCATCGACGAGGAATGGCACCAACTCGGCGGACGGTCCTTCGTAGACCGTTTGCTGCGTCTCGTCGTCGCGGACAAAGATGTGCCCAGGCCGCCAGCGTCCTGGATTCTTGTCCAGGGTGTGCTTGATCATCATGTAGTGCAGACTCCGAATGAGCGCCGCCGAATATGTGAAGTGCGGGTCATTCGCGAGTTGCAACACGTAACTCATCGCATCCTGGTAGCCCTGTACCGCGAGGGCCGCCTCCGTGCTCGCGTCGAGCGGTTCTTCGCCCTGGACAACGGCGAGCGCATCGTCGAGGCTCACCTCATAGCCCTCGATGCTATTTGACCCCCGAATGGCACGTGCGAGCGCATTGCGACGCAACAGCCCTGTCCACCGTTTCGGGGTGTTGTTGACG
>JAISPN010000045.1 GCA_031274845.1 Acidobacteriaceae bacterium | reverse complement strand
CGCGCGCATGCTGTCCATCGAGCACCGCATCGACCGCGGTCACGGCCGCGCCTGCCGCAAGCGTGGCAATCTCAATCGACTCCGGCGACGTGAACGTGTCCGCGTCGAGCGCCGCCGATCGGCCAGCGTAGCCGTCCAGCCAATCGAGATACGCCGCATCGTGGACGCGAAGCAGCGCCTCGCGCGAGGCTGGCGACGGCCGCACAACCTCACCGTCGCGCCGCCGCCACTCGGATGCCACATTGTTCAGCACCGCGGCTCGCTGCGGCGACTCTGGGTGGCCGGGCGGTGTTTGATGCTCGGCCACACGTTCTGATGTCACCACAACCAGACTCATCACGCAGGCTCCGTTCCGATACCGGCCAGCGCGCGCGCGCGCGGTTCGAGCGCGAGCAGCCGCTGGTCAAGAAGATCACGATACGTCTCGATGGCCGCCTGGTCAGCATCCGCGGGCACGTAGAACGGCTCGCCGACCACGATGCCGACGGTGGAAAACGGCTTGGGGATTTGCGTGCGATCCCAACTGTTCAACGTCCAATGACGACTTGCTTCGAGATGAAACGGCAGCACCGGATGCCCGGTCGCCTTGGCGAGCCAGATCGCGCCAGACTGCGCGCGACGCGCCGGACCGCGTGGACCATCAACGGTAAAACCAGCGGGGTGTCCCGCCGCCATGTCGCGCTTCAACTGCAGCAGCGCCTTGACGCCGCCGCGCGAACTCGATCCGCGCGCCGTGCCGAACCCAAATCGGCTGATGATGCCCGCAATCCACTCGCCATCGAAGTTCTCGCTGGTAATGACGACGATCCCCCGGCGGCGGAAGCACACCGTCGCTGGAAGAATGCGTCCGTGCCAGAACGCCATAATCGGCTGATGCCCGGCCGCCGCAATCGTGTCGAAGTGCTCGAAGCCTTCACGACGCCAGCGGAATGTCGATCCGAGCATCGCGATCAGACGATAGCCGGCGATGGAAATCGCCGCCGCTTCGATGCGCTTCCCGCGCGCGTCACGCCAAGAGGAGGAAGAATCGCTCACAGCTTCCGCACGCGGCCGTTGACGAACGTCATGAGGTCGACCACGTGCACGTCGGCCTGACGGCTCGCCTGCGCGCCTTTCAGCATGATGGAACAAAACGGACAGGCGGTCACCACGGTTGATGCGCCCGTCTTCTGTAACTCGGTCAATCGCATATCACTGATTCTGGTTCCCGGCTCCTCTTCCTTGTCCGCGAACAACAGCCCGCCCCCCGCGCCGCAACAGGAGGGATTGTCCCGGCTTCTCACAGGATCGTTCACCTGCGCGTTCATACGCGCCAGCAGCGCGCGCGGCTCATCCACCGTGCCGCCGTAACGACCGAGGTAGCAGGGATCGTGATAGGTCACTGTCGATGCGGGTGCGGTCTCGTCTGGCTGCAACTCGTTCAGCATCCCGGCGATGTAGACCGAGGAGTGCACGATCTCCACGCGGTAGCCGAACGTGCGGTAGTCGTCGCCGATTGTTTTGACGCAGTGCGGACACGACGTGACGATGGTCTTCGGTCCGGCCGCCGTGAGCGTTTCGATGTTCGCCGTGGCAAGCTCCTGATACACGTACTCGTTGCCGGTCCGTCTGGCCGCATCGCCCGTGCAGCGCTCCTTCGACAAGACGCCGAAGCGCACCTCGCGCGCGCGCAGAATCTCGAACAACGATCGCATCGACTTCTGGTAGTCCGCGTCGAAGGCGCCCGCGCATCCCAGCCAGATGAGCACATCGTGTTTCGCGGGATCGAACGTCTCAAGCCCGGCGGTCTCGACAAATTTCTCGCGCTCTCCGTAGGAGAGCCCCCAGATGTTCGAGCGGCGTTCCAGGTTGTTGTACATGGCGCCGAGATAGTCTGGCGCATGGCCGTTCGACACGGCGCCGCGCCGCGCGCCAATCAGAATCGGCAGGTGCTCAACACCAACCGGGCACTGATTCTCGCACGCGCCGCACGTCGTGCACTGCCACAACGCCTGCGCGGAATAGAGATCCACGAGCGCGCGATCGCGTGTGCCGGCCAGCAGCGCCTCTTCGGTTTGCAGGATGATCGTTTTCGGGTTCAGCGTCTTCCCTGCGCCCCACGCCGGACAGTTCACCTGACAGCGGCCGCACTCAACACAGGTGAACGCGTCGAGGACCGCCTTGCTGCCAAGATCCTTCACCGTTTCGAGGCCCACTTCTTCCTTCTCGAAATCAAGGTTCGGCAGATTTCCAAGCGTGGGCGATTTCAAAAACCAGGTGATCGGCGAGAACACGAGGTGCAGGTGCTTCGACCCGGGGATGAGCGCCAGAAATCCCAAAATGACGCTGACATGCACCCACCAGTTGATGCGGCCCGCGGTTGTCGATTCATCGATCCACCACGTCAGGAGGAATGTCGCCATCAGCGTGGTGATGAAGAGCGCGATGACGACCGATTCAATCGACACGTTGGTGCCAAGCCCGGCGGGACGAATGATCGTGCGGCGAACGAGCAGAAAGAGGATGCCGAGGAGCACCGCCATCGCACACGGCGTCAGCAGAATGCGATACGCCGCGAACCAGCCGCTATCGGTCACGTCAACGATGCCTAATCCGGCCAGGAACTCGCTCGCCGTGTAGGGCGCGAAGGCGATGAATCCCCAGAAGACAAAGGCGTGCGCCACGCCCGCTATCGGCCGCTCACGGATCGTCGTCCGTTGTCCAAAGACTTCGACGAGGACGCGCGCAACGCGCGTGGCGGGATGGGTGATCTCGAAGGTATTGGGGGCGATGGCAATCAGACGAACGCGCGCGGCCACCTGCGCGACGAAAGCGCCGGCAAAAACGAGCACCAGCAACCAGAGAACGAGCGTGTCCATGCGGTCGCGTCTCCGGATCTCACCGCCGTTACGACTTCAGCGCGGCAGTCAACGCAGGCACCATCTCGAACAGATCCTCGACGATGCCGTAGTCGGCCACCTCGAAGATCGGCGCGTCACGATCGTTGTTGATGGCCACGATCGTCTGCGACCCCTTCATGCCGACCAGATGTTGAATCGCTCCGGAAATCCCAAGCGCCACATAGAGCTTCGGCGCCACTGTCTGTCCAGAACTGCCAACCTGTCGATCCATCGGCAACCAGCCGGCATCACAGATCGGACGAGACGCCGCCAGTTCGGCGTGCATCGCATCGGCAAGCTGCTGCGCGATGGCAATGTTCGCCTGCTCTTTGATGCCGCGCCCGACCGAGACGATGCGTTCGGCTTGCGTCAAGTCCACCGCCTGACGCGATTCCTGAAACGGCGGCTCCGGCTTCTGACGAATCGCTGCCTCATCGATCTGCACGTCGAGCTGACGAATCGGCGCTGCTGATGCGCCACGCCGCACCGCCGCCGCCTGAAACGCTCCCGCCTGCACCGTTACGATGCACGGCGCGTCACCTTCGGAGACAACGTCAGCCAGCAGCTTCCCCTGAAACACCGGCCTCACAAAGACGACGCGATCGCCGTCGCGCTTCACCGCGACCACATCGGTGATGGCCACGCGATTGAGGCGTGCCGCCACCTTTGGCGCGAAGTCGCGCGCTTGATAGGTATGCGGAAACAGCACGACGTCAGGCGTGATGCGGCTGAGCACGTCCGTGACGGCTGCCGTATATCCATCCGCGGTGTAGTCGGCGAGCGCCGTGTGATTCACGACGACAACATCGCGGACATCCGCCGCTGACAGTTCCCGCGCGACGGCATCGACGCCAGCGCCAACGACGAGCACCGAAACCTCGCCGCCCATCTGCTGCGCGCACGCGAGCGCTTCCCAACTGGCGCGATTGAGCGTGCCACCGCGCTGTTCCGCAACCACCAGAATCACGCGATGACCCGCGCTTCCTCGCGCAAGCGGCGCACGAGTTCTTTGGCCGCCTCGGCAGGCGATCCGCTGATGAGGTGTGTCTTCTTCCCCTTTTCAGGCGCGTACAGGCGTGCAATCTGCTGGCGGGCATCAATTGCCGCCGCTGGCGTAACGGTGCGGATCTCTTTCTTCTTCGCCGCCATGATGCCTTTGAGCGTGGCGTAGCGCAGTTGGTTGATCCCGCTCTGAATGGTGACGACGGCGGGGAGCGGCATGCTCACCCACTGAAACCAGCCGCTCTCAAGCTCGCGTTTGACGCGCAGCGTGCCGCCATCAACCTGCACATCCATGACGATCGTCGCGTGCGGCCGATTGAGCCGTTCGGCGATGACGACACCCGTCGCCGCCGCGCCCAGATCGTCGGACTGCAACCCGGTGAGCACGAGATCGAACGGTTCGTCACGGATGGCCGCCGCGAGCGCATCCGCGATGCCGTACACGTCAGCGGAGGCGAAGCGGTCGTCCTGCACGTGCAGCGCGCGATCGGCGCCGCGCGCCAACGCTTCGCGCAGCACCTGCGTCACACGCGCGGGACCGGCGCTGCAGACGGTGACGTCGCCGCCATGCTGTTCCTTGAGACGTAAGGCCGCTTCGAGCGCGTACGCGTCGGGCTCGTTCATCTCGAACGACGCGTCCTCGTCGCGGATCCATGTGCCGCTGTCGTTCAGCCGCGGCTGCCAGTCGCGCGTCGGAACCTGCTTGACGCAGACGGCGATGTGCATCAGCTCTCGACGCGCTTGAAGAGCAGCGCGGCGTTGGTACCGCCGAAGCCGAAGGAGTTCGACAGCGCGTACTCGATGGTGAGCGCGCGGCTCTGTTTCGGGATGTAATCGAGATCGCACTCGACGTCTGGGGCATCGAGATTAATCGTCGGCGGTGCCATCTGATTCTTGACGGCGAGCGCGGTAATGCCGGCTTCGAGGCCGCCCGCCGCGCCCAGCAGATGCCCGGTCATCGACTTGGTGGACGACACCGCGACGCGCATCGCGTGCTCGCCGAAGCATCGCTTGATAGCCAGGGTTTCAAGCGCATCGCCTTGCGGCGTCGACGTGCCGTGCGCGTTGATGTAGCCGACGCGCTCGGGGTTGATGCCCGCGCTGTCGAGCGCCGCGCGCATGACGCGGAAGGCGCCGTCGCCATCTTCCGATGGCGCGGTGATGTGGTACGCATCCGCCGACATACCGTATCCGACAAGTTCGGCGTAGATACGCGCGCCGCGGCTCACCGCCCGCTCGTACTCTTCGAGAATCAACACGCCGGCGCCTTCGCCGACGATGAAGCCGTCGCGATCCTTGTCGAACGGCCGGCTGGCGCGTTGCGGTTCGTCGTTTCGCGTCGACAGCGCGCGCAGCGCGCCAAACCCGCCGATCCCCATCGGCGTGATGGCGGCTTCGGACCCGCCGGCAATCATCACGTCGGCCGCGTTGCGACGGATGATCTCGAAAGCATCACCAATTGCGTGCGCGGACGCCGAACAGGCCGTACACGTCGCCGAGTTCGGCCCCTTGGCGCCGAAGCGAATCGACACCTGACCGGCAGCCAGATTGATGATGGCGGAGGGAATGAAGAACGGAGAGATCTTGCGCGGTCCCCCTTCGAGGTACGCCTTGTGCTCGCGTTCGATCGTGCCGAACCCGCCGATGCCGGACGCGATGAACACGCCCGCGCGGGTGGCCAGTTCAGGGCCAATCGCGAGCCCCGCATCGTCCATCGCGAACTGCGACGCGGCGATCGCGTACTGAATGAAGACGTCCATCTTCTTGACGTCTTTTTTCTCGATGAACTGCAACGGATCGAACCCTCGAACCTCGCCGGCGATGCGGGTGGCGAAGTTCGAGACGTCGAATTTGGTGATGGTATCGACGCCGCTCTGGCCGGCCAGTAGCGCCGACCAGTTCTTCTCCGTCCCGATGCCGAGCGACGACACAAGGCCGATGCCCGTGACGACGACGCGCCGATTGCTCACGATGCTCCTACCGTAGGAAGTGCAAACGTTCGTTACTTCTTGGACTTGGCGTGCGACTCGATGTACTCGACGGCATCCTTGACGCGCGCGATCTTCTCGGCTTCCTCGTCTGGAATCTCGATGCCGAATTCCTCTTCGAACGCCATGACGAGTTCAACCGTATCGAGCGAGTCGGCGCCCAGATCGTCAACAAACGACGCATCTGGCGTCACTTCTTCTTCGTCCACGCCCAACTGTTCCACGATGATGCTCTTGACCTTATCGGCTACTGCCATCACTCCCCCTTAAAGAAACTGTCGTGTCTGGCCGTCGTGACCAGACTCACCTTTACATGTACATCCCGCCGTTCACGGCGAGCACGTGCCCTGTAATATACGCTGCCTCGTCGGATGCAAGGAAGCAGACCGCCGCCGAGACATCGCCGGTCGAACCCAGACGGCCGAGCGGAATCTGCGCCGCCCAATCGACCTGCGCCTTCTCGGCAATCGCGCGGGTCATGTCGGTGTCACTCATTCCCGGCGCCACCACGTTGACCGTGATGTGACGGCTCGCCACTTCGCGCGCGAGCGCCTTGCAGAACCCGATGAGCCCCGCCTTGGATGCGGCGTAGTTGGCCTGCCCCGCGTTGCCCATCTGCCCCACGACCGACCCGACGGCAATGATGCGGCCGCTCTGCTGCTTGAGCATCGGGCGCATCGCCGCCTGCGCGAGCGTGAACGTCGCGGTCAGATTCGTCGCCAGCACCTCGTCCCAATCGGCGCGCTTCATCCGCATCAGGAGTTGATCGCGCGTGATGCCGGCGTTGCTCACCACGATAT
>JAISPN010000041.1 GCA_031274845.1 Acidobacteriaceae bacterium | reverse complement strand
TGACGAGGAGCAACGACAGGTGGAGACGCTGTTTCATCTCGCGCAGCAGATCGAGAATCTCCGCCTGAATCGTGACGTCGAGCGCGGTCGTCGGTTCGTCGGCGATGACTAGCGACGGATTGCAGGCGATGGCGATCGCAATCAGGACACGCTGGCGCATGCCGCCGGAGAGCTGGTGCGGGTAGTCGTCCACGCGCGCGGAGGCGTTCGGCACGCGGACCGCGTCGAGCAGTTCAATCGCGCGTGCGCGCGCGTCACGCCGTGGCAAGGCCGCATGGACCCGAAGCGTTTCGCCGATCTGATCGCCGACCGTGAACACCGGGTTGAGCGCCGTCATCGGCTCCTGAAAGATGAGGCCGATCTCCTTGCCGCGCACCTGACACATCCCGGCTTCGCTGAGCGCGAGCAGGTCGCGTCCCTTGAAGAGGATCTGTCCGGAGGTGATGCGCCCCGGCGATTGCACCAGCCGCATGATCGACAACGCCGTCACCGATTTGCCGCTGCCAGATTCGCCGACGAGGCCGAGCGTTTCGCCCGACACGATGTCGAGGCTGACGTCGTTGACCGCGGGCGCGGCGCCGCTGGGCAGATCGAAGGCGGTCGTGAGATGGCGCACCTGCAGCATCAGACGACCGCCGTTTCCTTGAACTCGCCGAAGACGCGCCGGAGCGTATCCGAGATCTCGCCAACCGTCGCGCGCGCTTCGACCGCGGCGACGATGGACGGCATGAGGTTCTGACCATCGCGTGCGGATGTTGCCACGGCGTCGAGCGAGGCGTTCCATGCCGTGGTGTCTCTGGTGGCGCGCAGGGCGCGGACGCGATCCGCTTGCCGCCGTTCGATCGCGGGATCGAGATGAAAGAGATCGATGGGCGAGGCGCCTATGGCATCGACAAACTTGTTGACGCCGACCACGACCGTGTCGCCTCGGTCGATGGCGATTTGCGCGCGGTAGGCCGATTCCTGAATCTCGCGCTGGATGAATCCGGATTCAATGGCGGCGAGCGTGCCGCCTTGCGCGTCGATCTGTCCGAGGAGCGCGTCGGCGTCGTGCTCGATCCGATCGGTGAGCGCTTCGATGACAGACGATCCGCCGACCGGATCGACCGTGTTCGCGACGCCGGTTTCAGACGCGATGATCTGCTGCGTGCGCAGCGCCAGACGCGCGGCCTCTTCCGTCGGGAGTCCCAAGGCTTCGTCGCGTCCGTTGCAGTGGAGCGACTGCGTGCCGCCGAGGATGGCGGCCATCGCCTGCACGGCGACGCGGACGATGTTGTTGTCGGGCTGTTGCGCGGTGAGCGTGCTTCCGGCGGTCTGCGTATGGAAGCGCAACTGTTGCGCGCGGGGATTCGTGGCGCCGAACCTGTCGCGCATGATGCGCGCCCAGAGCCGCCGCGCGGCGCGGAACTTCGCGATTTCTTCAAGGAAATCGTTGTGCGCGTTGAAGAAGAACGAGAGCCGTTGACCGATGCGATCGACCTGCAATCCAGCATCGAGCGCGGCTTGCACGTAGGCGATGCCGTTGGCGAAGGTAAACGCCAACTCCTGCACCGCGGTCGAGCCCGCTTCGCGAATGTGATAGCCGCTAATTGAAATCGTGTTCCAGTTCGGGATCTCTTGTTCGCAGTACGCGAACACGTCGGTGACGATGCGCAACGAGGATCGGGGTGGAAAAATGTAGGTGCCGCGCGCGACGTATTCCTTGAGGACGTCGTTCTGAATCGTGCCCGACAGTGTGTCGAGCGGCACGCGCTGGCGGCGCGCCGTCGCCACGTAGAGCGCGAGCAGGATGGCGGCGGTCGCGTTGATGGTCATCGAGGTGGAGACGCGATCGAGCGGCAGCCCGTCGAGCAGAACGGCCATGTCTTCGATCGAATCAATCGCGACGCCGACGCGTCCGACTTCGCCGTGCGCGAGCGGATGGTCGGAGTCGTATCCCATCTGCGTCGGCAGATCGAAGGCGACGCTCAGTCCGCTGACGCCTTGCGACAAGAGGTAGCGGTATCTCTCGTTCGATTCGGACGCCGTGCCAAACCCGGCATACTGGCGCATCGTCCAGAGGCGGCCACGATACATGGTCGGCTGGATGCCGCGGGTGTAGGGAAACTCTCCAGGAAAACCGAGGTCGCTCATCGGAACTGCCTTCGAATTGTAACGCGAGGCGTCGCGGCGCATCCGCCGTAAGTCCTTGACAGATCGTGAGGTTGTTCCTACACTCGGGCCAATTTCACGCTAGATAGTTTTTCTCGACGACAGTCAATTGATGCTGAGGGCCTGTCACGCGTGTGGCCTTCGGTGCATGGACGTACGAGGCGCCCCGGGGGATTGGCCGGCCGGCGTCGGGAGGAACGATGATGGACGACAGCATCAATCGGCTTGCACGGGAGTTGGCCGATGCGATTGCCGCGGCAATTGCTGAAAGTCCGCGAGTCGAGGCGTGCCGTGACGAGGCGCGCGCGGAAGGCTTCGAGATGAAGGTCACGCTCGAAGCGGTGGTCGGATTCGTCACTCGCGTGCAGACGTCCCGGTCGCAGTCACTCGCGCACGTGGCCACGCCAACGCGCGCGCTGCAGCCGAGACGTCATCTGGATTTCACCGCCAACGATCGGCGCTTCTTGCGCTCGCTGCGCATTGCCTCCGATGAAACCACGAAGACGGTGGAGTAGAACACCCGGTCAGCGTTCGTTCGTCAGCCTTTGGTCTGGTTCGCGACTTTGGCGGCCGCGGCAGCCGCCGCGGCGGCGTCGCCCAGATAGAAATGACGAATCGGTTTCAGGTTGTCGTCGAGCTCGTAGACGAGCGGAATGCCCGTCGGAATATTGAGATTGACGATCGCCTCTTCCGAGATGTTGTCGAGATACTTCACGAGCGCGCGCAAGCTGTTGCCGTGCGCGGCGATGAGCACGCGTTCGCCGCTCTGAATCGCTGGCGCGATGCGCTCGTGCCAGTAGGGCAGGAAGCGGGCGACGGTGTCTTTGAGTGATTCGGTCAGCGGCCGCTCGTTGGCGGTCAGCGAGTGGTAGCGCGGATCGTGCGACGGATGCCGCGGATCGTCTGGCGTGAGCGGCGGCGGCGGCGTGTCGTAGCTCCGGCGCCAGATCTTCACCTGTGCCTCACCGTACTTCTCGGCGGTTTCCGCCTTGTTGAGTCCTTGCAATGCGCCGTAGTGCCGCTCGTTGAGCCGCCAGCTTTTCTCGACAGGAATCCAGACCTGATCGGTCGTGTCGAGCGCGATCCAAAGCGTGCGGATCGCGCGCTTCAGCATCGAGGTGTACGCGCGGTCGAAGAGGTAGCCGCCTTCCTTCAGGAGGCGGCCCGCTTCACGCGCTTCGGCGAGTCCTTGTTCGTTCAGGTCGACGTCGGTCCAGCCGGTGAACAGATTCTTCGCGTTCCAGTCGCTGAAGCCGTGACGGAGGAGAACCACGGTGTGCATGACTATCGGCTCCCGAGCGCGAGAATCGCGGAACGGCCAGCGTAAGTAGCGGCGCTTCCGAGTTCTTCTTCGATGCGCAGCAACTGGTTGTATTTGCAGATGCGATCGGTGCGGCTGGCCGATCCGGTTTTAATCTGCCCGGCGGCGGTGCCGACAGCGAGGTCGGCGATCGTCGAATCCTCGGTTTCGCCCGAGCGGTGCGAGATGATCGTGGCGTAGTGCGCGTCACGCGCCATCGCGACCGCGTCGAGTGTTTCGGTGACAGTGCCGATCTGATTGAGCTTGACGAGGAGCGCGTTGCCGACGCCCTCCGCGATCCCCTTGCGCAGGATCTCCGGGTTGGTGACGAACACATCGTCGCCCACCAGTTGGACCTGCGAGCCGAGCGCCCTCGTCAGCATCTGCCACCCTTCCCAATCGCTTTCCGCGATGCCATCTTCGATGGAGATGATCGGGTACTGACGGATCCAGTCGGCGTAGAGCTCCACCATTTGCGCGGAGGTGCGATCGGGTTCGCCAGACTTCTTGAAGGTGTAGCGGCCGTTGCCTTGCCACAACTCGCTCGACGCGACATCGAGCGCGAGGAAGACGTCGGCGCCAGCCTTCAGGCCGACGTTCGCGACCGCTTCGAGGACGACTTCGACCGCTTCGCGATTCGACTTCAAGTTCGGCGCGAAGCCTCCTTCGTCGCCGACGCCCGTTGATTGCCCGCGCCCTTTGAGAATCAACCGGAGCGCGTGGAAGATCTCGGCGCCTAGCCGCAGCGCTTCGCTGAACGAAGCAGCGCCGACCGGCATCACCATGAATTCCTGGAAGTCGACGCTCGAATCCGCGTGCGCGCCGCCGTTCAGGATGTTCATCATCGGCACGGGCAATGTGAAGCGGGTGTTGTTGTAGAGCGTCCCCAGGTGCTGGTAAAGCGGCACCTTCTTTGAGGCGGCGTTCGCTCGCACCGCGGCCATCGAGACGCCGAGCAGCGCGTTGGCGCCGAGCCGGCTTTTCGTGGGCGTGCCGTCGAGCGCGATCATCGCTTCGTCGAGCGCGCGCTGTGTGAAGTCGCGCCCTTCGAGCGCGTTCGCGATCTCGCCGTTGACGTGAGCGACTGCTTTCAGCACGCCTTTGCCGAGATACCGGCGCTTGTCGCCATCGCGCAGTTCCAGCGCTTCCCGGACGCCTGTGGAGGCGCCCGACGGCACGGCGGCGCGCCCGAAGGCGCCGTCGCTCAGCGTGATGTCGACTTCGATCGTTGGATTGCCGCGCGAGTCAAGAATTTCCCGTCCGTGAACACGTGTGATCGTCATAGCTGTATGCCGTGGCTCTCTAGGTTGATGAGTGAGTGGCTACCCGGTGTGAATGCGTCAGACTCCGTGGTCGGCGTCCGCCTCCAGGCGTAACGCCTCTTCGTCAATCGGTCCGATTAGCGGCTCGTCGTTCGTGGTGACGACCACGATGCCGGAGTCGGTGACGGTGTGACGTTTCCGGTCCTCGTCGAGGTTGTAACCGATGAGCGCGCCGCGTGGAATGATCACGTCGCGATCGATGATGGCACGGCGGATTTTCGCATGCCGTCCGACATGGACGCCGGGCATCAGGATGCACTGCTCGATCTGGCAAAAACTGTGGACGCGCACGTTGGGACAGAGCACGCTGCCAAGCACGGTGCTTCCCGAGATGATGCAACCGGGCGAGATGATCGAATCGAGCGCCTGACCGCAGCGGCCGCCGGTTTCGGCGAACACGAACTTCGCGGGCGGTGCCTGCGGTTGATTGGTGCGCAGCGGCCACTCCGGATCGTAGAGGTTGAACTCCGGGTTGACGTGGCACAGGTCCATGTTGGCTTCGAAGTAGGCGTCGAGCGTGCCGATGTCGCGCCAGTACTTCGACGCCTTTTTGTTCTCGTCGTAGAAGCTGTACGCGTAGACCGGCGCCTGATGAATCAGCGCCGGGATGATGTCTTTGCCGAAATCGTGATTGGTGTGCTTGTCGGCATCGCCTTCGAGCGCGCTGACGAGGACATCGGTGTTGAAGATGTAGACCCCCATCGAGGCGAGCGCGAAGTCGGGCACGCCGGGAATCGGGCTAGGCTGCGCCGGCTTCTCCTGGAACTCGGTGACGCGGTGGGTCTCGTCGATCGCGACGATGCCGAAGCGGGAGGCTTCGGCAATCGGTTCCTCGATGCACGCCAACGTGACCGCCGCGCCTTTCTCCTGGTGATAGCGCAGCATGCGGGCGTAATCCATCTTGTAGAGGTGATCGCCGGAGAGCACGAACACGTACTTCGGATTCTCCCGCATGACGGAGTAGAGGTTCTGGTAGACGGCGTCCGCGGTCCCTTGGTACCAGTGTTCGCTCACCCGTTTCTGTGGCGGCAGGATTTCAATGAACTCGCCGAGTTCCTCGGACACGATGCCCCAGCCGCCGCGGATGTGGCGGTTGAGCGACAGCGATTTGTACTGCGTCGCGATGAAGACCCGGCGCAGGCCTGAGTTGATGCAGTTGCTCAGGACGAAGTCGATGATGCGGTACGGGCCGCCGAAGTAGACCGCCGGTTTGGCGCGGTCCTTGGTGAGCGGAAAGAGCCGTTCGCCGGCGCCACCCGCCAGCACGATAACGAGGCTATCGTCGAGCAAGGCAGACATTGCGCGTCAGCTCCGCGTGAACGCAGTGCGCGACAGCGTCTCGTCGCATCCGACGATAGACAGTAGAAGAGAGCACATCTCGCAGGTTCCTGGGGCAACGTCGCGCAAGTCGAGTCCCTCGCTGACGATCAGATCTCTCGCATCGAGCAGCGTGTGATCGTGTAGCGTCCTACAGTGCTTTGTACACCTCGACGAACGAATAGTCGAGAGCTGATCCCTGATGATGACGCCGCCGTGACGTCGCTGTGACGCAGGCAGGTGATCGGCAGTGTCGGCGTGCGTATCGCTGTGGATACGCGGGTGCCGTGGACGAACGGACGGGCGGCTGGCCGATTCGCCGGCCGCCGAGGGAGCCGGATTCTTTGGCGGTGACGGGAAGTTGCTGACAGCAGAGCAGTTTGTTGACTTCGCCGCAGCCGGGTGCATATTATGGGCAGCTCATTACCAACGCTATTTTCAGGAGAACGTTGCATGGTCACTCGGCGTCGCGTGATTTCTCTCGGCTCCGCAGCCGTTTTGTTTTTTTCGGCTGCGTTGTTTGCGCAAAATGCGCCCCAACAACAGCGCAAGCTTAGTGATGCCGAGAAGAAGGAAGTGCAGACGATCGTCAAGGTCGTCGACGATGCCGCGGCCGGTCAGGCAATGGCGAACGATCTCTCGCTTGCATGGCTGCGCGAAGACCTGCTGAAGGCGCAGGGAAACAAGCAGTATCTGCCGTTCAGCGTCAGCCTGGATCCGTCGAAAGTCACGACAGGGCGCGTCTCGCTCTACTGGCGCGTGGTCTCGAAGGATGCCCCGGCCCCGGCTCCGGCTGCCGCCGCGGCCGCCGATAAGAAGGACGACAAAAAGGCGCCAGCAAAGAAAGATTTCCCGTACGAAGACCTGAACATCATCCAGATTCCGTCGGGACAGAGCGGGCCGATGAACATCAGTCGCAGCTTCACGGTCGCGCCGGGCAAGTACGACGTCTACGTGGTGGCCAAGGAAGTGGCTCCCGATAAGGCGCCGAAGAACGCACCAGCGCCGAAGGTGAGCATCATCAAGCACTCGATCGACGTGCCCGATTTGTGGAACGGCGAGCTCAATACCAGCTCGGTCATCATTGCCGAGCGGATCGATCCGCTTCCAGCGCCGCTCACGGCCGCGCAACAGGCCGAGCGGCCCTATGCGCTCGGGACGATGGAAATCCAGCCGGCGTTCACCAACAAGTTCACCAAGAAGTCTGAGCTTTCGACGTTCCTGCTGATCTACAACGCCAAGACCGACAGCGGCAACAAACCTGACGTCACCGTCGAGTACAACTTCTACACGACGCAGAACGGCGCCGAGAAGTTCTTCAACAAGACCAATCCGCAGAATCTGAACGCGCAAACGTTGCCGCCGCAGTTTGACTTCGCAGCCGGACACCAGCTGCAGAGTGGACAGGCCGTGCCGCTCGCTTCGTTCCCGGCCGGTGACTACCGGCTCGAGATCAAAGTGACGGATAAGCTCGCCGACAAGACGCTGACGCGTAACGTCGAGTTCTCGATTTCTGAGTAGTCACGTCAGATAGCAGACGAGCGGCGGGGGGACAATCCTCCCGGAGTGTAACTGGATGGCGAAATCGGTCAGGCTTTCGGTTTCGGTAACGCTAGGTGGCATGCTGCTGGCGAGCGTGACCGCTCCGGCTGCTGCGCAGTCGCCTGCGGCCCGTCAATCGGTTCCCCCCCTCTCCCGTCTTGGTACGTTCGCGCCTGGCGCGCTTGCAGGCGCCGTGGTCGACGAACAGGGACTTCCAGTTGAAGGCGTCGTGGTCTCCGCGCTTGGCGCGACCACGATGGTGGCGGTAACCGACAAAGACGGCCATTTCGAATTCGGCACGCTGACGCCAGGGCCGTACGTCGTGCGTGCGCACCTCACCGGATACGCCGCCCCGCGCGCCCAGACCATCCAAATCCTCACGAGCACGCGGAGCACCGCGAATCTGTCTCTGCGTCACGAGGGCGCCGCGCCGGCCGTTGTCGCGGCAGGTTTTGGCGGAGCGGCGGAGGCTGCGCCCGTGGCGGCGGCTGAGCCGCCTCCGTCTGCGGGCGCGGAGCAAGATGGTGGTGTTTCTGAAACAGCGTGGCGCGTGCGTCATGCCCGCGCGAGCGTGTTGAAAGACCTGAATATTCCTGGCGATCTGCTGGTGGAGAGCGGGCACGGTTTGGGCGCGCCAATCGATCTGGTCGAGTGGGCCGTGCTCGGGTCAACGAAGACCGCCACGGCGTATCTGACCGAAACGTCGTTCACGGGTCAGTTCAATCTG
>JAISPN010000315.1 GCA_031274845.1 Acidobacteriaceae bacterium | reverse complement strand
GCGAAGCGTTGAGCAAGTCAGAGCGCCGGACCCCTTAGTTCGTCGTTCATTCCACAGCGCCGGGGCTACGAATGGCCCCGGCATTTCCATTGAGATGCGGACGTAGCAGCCGGACGATGAGCTGATGCACTGGCGTCGGCACACCGACTTCCTGACCGATTCGCACCACCGCGCCACTGAGCCACGGCAGTTCAATACGGCGTCCGCGTTCTAAATCTTCGAGCATCGACGATTTCATGTGCGGCGGCAGCGTGTCGACGCTGGCCATGACGCGCTCGAAGATGTTGTGCGCGAGCGGAATCTGCTTCGCGCGCGCCACCGCGATTGATTCGTGCAGCGCGGTTTCGAACATCGCCAGGAGTTCCGGATCGCGGCGGATGACGCCGATCGGACTGCGCGTGAGCGCCGTCATGCCGCTGAAGACGCTCAAGTGCGCGAACTTCGACCAGATCTCGACGAGGATGCGTTCGCTCAACACGCCTTCGAATCCTGCCGCGCGGCAGAGCGCGTCGAGCGCGTTCAGCGAGGCCGGCGCGTCGCCATGAAGTGGGCCGAAGATCAGCCGGTGGCGCGCTGTATGACGGATGACGCCCGGCTCCGCGACCACAGCCGAGATGTACGCCGTGCCGCCAGCGACGTGATTCCGGCCGATTGCGGCGATTAGCCGATCGACCGTGTCCACGCCGTTTTGAAACGGCACGACCAGCGTGTCTGGACCAAGAAGTGGCGGCAATAGCGTCAGCGCCTCTTCCGTGTCGTACAACTTCACCGTGAAGAACACGAGATCGACCGCGCCAATGCTGGCGGGATCGTCGGTCGCATTTACCTCTGGAACGTGGAGGTCGCCGTCGGGGCTCTCAATGGTGAGGCCACGCGCGCGCATCGCCGCAAGATGCGCGCCGCGCGCGAGGAACGAGACGTGCGCCCCAGCCTGCGCGAGACGCGCGCCGAAGTAGCCGCCGACACCGCCGCTGCCAACAATTGCGATTCGCATACGCGCATCGTCCTCCATCCCGGAATTCGATCGCAAGGATCGGATAGCGATTCGTCCGTAAAGCGCAGTACAACAACACGTATGCCCAGCGACCGATGGCAGGCCGTCCTTGCGCGAGACAGAAGCGCCGACGGTCAGTTCGTGTACGCCGTCAAGACGACAGGCATCTATTGCCGGCCAGCCTGTCCGAGCCGGCGTCCGCATCGGCGGAACGTGCTGTTTTTTGATTCACCGTCCGAGGCGCGCCGCGCCGGATTTCGAAGCTGTCAGCGATGCGCGCCCGACGAGCCGCCTGTCGATCCGTGGACCGGGAAGATTCAACGCGCGTGCGCGTACCTCGCGGCGGCCGAGGGACATCTGCCGCTGGCCGCGCTTGCCTCGCGCGTTGGCGGCAGTCCGTACCATCTGCAGCGCAAGTTCAAGGCACTTGTCGGCGTCACACCGCGTGAGTTTCTGGCGGCGCGGCGTCTTGGCAAGCTGAAGCGTGGCCTGCGCGGTGGCGACGGAGTGACCGCGGCGCTGGCAAATGCGGGCTACAGTTCCAGTAGCCGCTTCTACGAGCAGCACGCGCGGCGTCTCGGCATGCGCGCGGCGATTTATCAGAAAGGCGGAGCGGGGATGCACATCGAGTACACGATTGTCGACAGCGCTCGTGGCCGCGTGCTTGTCGCCGGGACATCCGACGGTCTCTGCGCCGTCGCAATGGGCGACGAGGATGCCGCGCTCGAACAGGAGCTCGTCCGCGAATATCCGCGTGCGACGCTCACGCGACGTACGACGGGACTGAACGGCTGGGCACGCGAGATCGTGCGCCGTATGACCGGCGCCGCGCCAAGGGTCGCCCTGCCGCTCGATGTGCAAGCGACGATGTTCCAGTGGCGTGTGTGGGACGCGCTGATAAAGATTCCGCGTGGCGAGACGCGCACGTATCGAGAGGTCGCCGTGGCCATCGGGCAGCCGTCCGCCTCGCGCGCCGTGGCTCGCGCCTGCGCCACGAACCGGGTTGCGGTGGCCATTCCGTGTCACCGGGTGGTACCTCAGGCGGGCGGCGTTGGCGGCTATCGCTGGGGAGCGTCGCGCAAGCAGGCGCTCGTCGACGCTGAAGCGCGGAAACATGAGTAGAATGCCCGGGTAGATGCCGACCCGCTACGGGCGCTCGCCCTGGATCGACAACTGTCCCAAATCGCGCGTGCCCGCGTATGCCAGGTACCGCGGCGCGACATCCACGGATGCCGTCATCATCGGTGGCGGGCTGACCGGATGCCTGACCGCATACGCCTTCGCGCAAGCAGGCGTGAAGGTGACGCTGCTCGAAGCCGAACGCATCGGACGCGGCGCGACCGCGATGTCGATGGGATGGATCGGGACCGAGCCGGGACCGCGCTTTGCCGAGATCGAAAAACAGATGGGGCTGCGCGCCGCGCGATACGCCTGGCAATCGTGGCGCCGCGCCGCGCTCGATTTCTCAGCGCTGCTGCGACGGCTTGAGATCAAGTGCCAGCTCGCTGACGCGGACACGTTGCACCTGGCGACGTCAGCTGAAGAGACGGTGGCGCTCACGCGGGAGCACAAACATCGGAAAGGCGCGGACCTCGATGCGTCGCTCCTGACCGCGCGCGCGGGCACGGCCGCTGCCGGGCTTTCCGTGGATGCGGCGCTGCGGATTCAAGGTGGCGCGTTCGTCGATCCGTATCGCGCCACCATCGGCATTGCCGCCGCCGCCGAGAAGCGCGGCGTGCGCCTGTGCGAAAAATCGCCCGTGGAGAAGGTGACCTTCACGCGCACGTACGCCGATGTAAAGACCGCCATCGGATCGATCCGGACGCCGCGTGTGATTGTCGCGACCGGCGTGCCGACGCTGCTCTCAAAAGCGCTCATCCGTCACGTCTGGTTCAAACACCGCTTCTTCGCGCTCACAGATCCAGTGCCTGCGAAGATTCGCAGCCGCCTTGGCCGTCCTGGCGGCGTCATCACCGATCTGGCCACGCCGCCGCACGTCATCCGCTGGGTTGACGACGATCGATTGCTCGTCGCGGGCGCGGATAGCGACGCGGTGCCTTCGCGTCTGCGCGAGAAGACGCTGGTGCAGCGCACGGGGCAGTTGATGTACGAGCTGTCGACGCTCTATCCGGAGATCTCCGGCATCATGCCGTCGTATGGATGGGACGCCGCGTATGGCGAAACGGCGGAGCGGCTGCCGTACATTGGCGCGCACAGAAACTTCCCGCATCATCTCTTTGCGTTTGGCGATTCAAGTCATGGTCTCGCCGGCGCGTACCTCGCGAGCCGTCTGTTGCTGCGGCATCATCTGGGTGACGCGACGCCGCTCGACGACACCTTTGGGTTCAATCGATGATCGATCTGCTCGTCTTCGGTCCGCATCCTGACGATCTCGAGATTGGACTTGGCGGCACCATCGCTCGCGAAACCGCGCGTGGCGCGCGCGTGGGACTCTGCGATCTCACCGCGGGCGAAATGGGGAGCAACGGCACGGTCGACGAACGCCTTGCCGAATCCGAGGCGGCGCGCGTCGTTCTCGGCGCGGCGTGGCGCGAGAACCTGCGGTGGCCGGACCGTCGCATCGGTAAAGATCCCGCGCACCTCGATCAGGCGGTCGCCTTCATCCGCCGTCACCGTCCGCGTGTCGTGGCGGTGCCGTACTGGGCGGATCGCCATCCGGATCATGGCGCGGCGAGCGAGCTGCTGACCGAAGCCTGTTTCAACGCCAGATTGCGGCGCTACGCCTCGGACGGCGGAGACGCGTGGGCGGTGGACTGGGTCTGCTACTACTTCATCAACGACAGCGTCGCGCCGTCGTTTGTCGTCGACATCTCCGGGACGGTCGAGCAGAAAAACGCCGCCATCGATTGCCACGTCACGCAGTTCCGTCCGCCCGATACCGCGACGGTGGCGACGCGGCTGAACACGCCGCTCTTCCGTCAGTTAATCGACAGCCGTGACGCGCAGTTTGGCGCCCTCGCCGGCGTGCGCCGCGCGGAGGGCTTTGTCGTGCGCGAGCCGATCGTCCGCTCGTCGCTCATGAAGCGGGTGCCGTGAACATCGGGATCGTCTGTTACGCCTCGATTGGCGGCAGCGGCATTGTCGCAACCGAGCTGGCGAAGCAGTTGGCGCGGCGCGGGCATCGCATCCACATCTTGAGCAGCGATACGCCGGTGCGTCTTGGCGACTACTTGCCCGGCTTGTCGTTTCATCGCGTCGAGCCGCCCAGCTATCCGCTGTTCCGTGAGCCGCAATATCTGCTGTCGCTCGCCAACAAGATCGTCCACGTCGCCAGAGACGAACGTCTCGACATCGTTCACGCGCACTACGCGATTCCGCACGCGACGGCGGCGTATCTTGCCCGGCAGATTCTCGCGGCGTCGCCAGAAGGCGGCGTGCCAAAAATTATCACGACGCTGCACGGCACCGACATCACGCTGCTTGGCGGCGATGCGTCGTACAAACAGATCGTGGCGTTCAGCATCGAGCAGTCGGACGGCGTCACGACGGTGTCGGAAAGCTTGAAGGCGGACACGACGAGAGAGTTGGGCGTTCACCGTGATATCCGGGTGATTCCCAACTTCATCGACGTCGAGAAGCACCGGCGCGTCAACGCCGACGCGCTGCGCTGTCAGTTGGCGTCAAAGGGCGAGAAGCTCGTGATTCATGTGTCGAACTTCCGGCCGGTGAAGCGCGTGATGGCCGCCGTCGAGATCTTTGCAAGTGTCGTCTCGCGCGTGCCGGCGAAGTTGCTGCTCGTTGGCGATGGCCCCGATCAGTCGCACGCCATCGATCTCGCCCGAGCGCTCGGGATTGCCGATCGCGTGGTGTTTCTCGGCGAACACGATCGACTGGTGCCACTACTTTCGGCGTCCGATGTGTTTCTCTTGCCGTCGGCGCAGGAAAGCTTCGGCCTCGCCGCGCTCGAAGCGATGGCGTGCGCGCTGCCGGTGGTCGCCTCGCGCGTCGGTGGATTGTCCGAGCTCGTCGATGACGGCGTGTCGGGCTTTCTGCACCCGCCGGACGATCTCGCCGCGATGGCGGAGTCGGTGTGCAGGTTGCTGACCGACGCCGCGCTGTACCGGGCCGCATCCGCCGCGGCGCGGCAGACGGCCGAAGAGCGTTTCAAAGATACGATTGTCGTTCCGCGCTACGAGGCGTACTACGAAGAAGTGCTTGCCGCACCAGCCGCGTCGCTGCGCTAAATCGACATCAACATCTCGGGAAGGAGTCGGAGCAATGATGCGAGCAATGAGAGGCAGCCTGATACGAGCGCTTGCGGTGGTGCTCGTCACCGTCGGCGCGGGGCTCGTCTCGCCGAAGGCGCAGATGCGTGTCGTGCCGATCGACTCGCTCGATGGTCACGTCGCGCTCGGTCTGGCGCTGCGGCATCTCGGTAACGCCGGTGTGTTCATGATGGCGACGGCGCATCCCGACGATGAGAACAACGCGCTGCTGGTGATGCTCAATCGCGGGCAGGGCTATCGCACGACGCTGGCAACCGCCACGCGCGGCAACGGCGGCCAGAACGAAATCGGCCCGGAACTCTTCGAAGCGCTCGGCATCCTTCGCACCGAAGAGCTCGCGGCCATTCATCGTTTCGACGGCGCGGAGCAGTACTTCACGCGCGCGGTCGATTTTGGCTTCTCGTTCAGCGTCGAGGAAACGTTCGAGAAGTGGGGCCACGACGAGATCGTCGGCGACTACGTGCGGCTCATCCGCACGATCCGTCCCGACGTCATGGTGGGGCTGACGCCCACTGGCGACGGCGGCGGTCAACATCACGAGGCGTCGGCCATCCTCGCGCGCGAGGCGTTTCTCGCCGCGGGCGACGCGACGAAATATCCCGAGCAGATTGCCGCGGGGCTTCGCCCCTGGCAGCCGAAGAAGTTCTACTTCACCGAGCAATTCGGCGATCCGCGCGCGCCCGCGGGCTCATCTGACGCGCGCGCGCTCACCATCGATCTCACCGGCTACGACCCGCTGTTAGGGAAAACCTACACGGAGATCGGCACCGAAGCGCGCAGCATGCACAAGTGTCAGGGGATGGCGCAGTTGCTGTCGCTCCCCGGTTCGCGATCGGTGGCGCGCTATGACCTCGTGGAATCGACACTCACCGGCGCGCCGCGCACGGGGGAGAAATCACTCTTCGACGGCATCGACACATCGATTGCCGGTCTGGCGCAGTTTGCGGGCGCGCGTCCGCCGCAGGAGCTGCGCGACGGACTCTCTGCCATCGCGACGGCGGTGCAGAACGCTGAGCGGCGGTTTGATGCCGAGACCGATGCCGCGACGTTGCCGCCGCTCCAGAGCGGCCTGCACGCCGTGCGCGCGTTGCGGAATCAACTTCGTCAGCTCGCGCTTGCTGAGGACGCGCGCGCCGAGATCGATGGCCGCCTGAGTCTGAAGGAGCAGGAGTTTCAGCAGGCGATTCTGCTCGCGGGCGGCATCCGCATCGAGGCGTTGGCGGATGACGGCGTGGTGGTGCCGGGTCAGCCGGTGCGCCTGTCGATGATTGTGGCAAACCGCGGCGCCGCGGATGTCGCCGTCAAGTCAGTTGCGCTCAAAGGATTCGACGGCAACGAACCGTGCACGCTGTCGTTGTCGCAGTTGAAGTCGAGTCAGGTGGGCCAGTGCGCGGTGGCCGCGTCCATTCCGTCGCGCGCGCGCATCAGCGAACCGTACTGGCATCGCGCTGGCGAGGCGGGACGCTACACCTTCGATGCCGATGCGCCGTTCGGTCTGCCGTATCGGCCCACGGAGTTCTACGCGAGCCTGACGCTTACCGTCGGCGGCACTGAAGAGATCGTCGAGACGCTGCCGATCGAGTATCGCTATCAGGGCGACATCTTCGGCGGCGAGAAGCGTTCGGAACTGCTCGTCGTGCCGGCGCTTTCCGTCGCGGTGTCACCCGACGTGGCGGTCTTTCCAAAGGAACCGGTGGACCGCGAGATCCGCGTCACCGTCGTCAACAACGCGAAGGGCGGCCGGACGAGCACCGTGCGTGCCGATGTGCCGCAAGGGTGGACGGTTACTCCGCCGCAGCAGACGGTGACGTTTACGCGCGAAGACGAATCGCGGACCGTCCGCTTCAGCGTGCGCGCGCCCGCGAACGCGTCGGGCGACAGCCGGTTGCGCGCGACGGCGACCTTGGACGGAACGGCCTTCGATCGCGGCTTTCAGGTGATTGAATATCCGCACATCCATCGGCAACACATCTACGCGACAGCGGCCGTGACACTGAAGCCGCTCGATGTCCGTGTCGCGCCGAAGCTGACCGTCGGCTACATCATGGGCGTGGGCGATCAGGTGCCGCAGGCGCTTGAGCAACTCGGAATCACGCCGGTGTTCCTGAGCGCCGACGATTTGGCGTGGGGCGATCTGTCAAAGTTCAGCACCATCGTCACTGGCGTGCGCGCCTACGAACGCCGCGCCGATCTGCGCGCCAACAACAGCCGCCTGCTCGACTACGTGAATAACGGCGGCACGCTCATCGTGCAGTACAACAAATTCGAGTTCAACGCCGCGCAGTATGGACCGTATCCCGCGCGCGTGACCGCGGATCGCGTCACCGACGAATTCGCGCCGGTCACCGTCCTGACGCCTGCCGATCCGCTCTTCACCGCGCCAAACCGCATCACCGATGCGACGTGGCAGCACTGGGTGCAGGAGCGCGGGTTGTATTTCCTGTCGGATCACGATGCCCGCTACCGGGAGCTGCTTTCGATTGACGAACCGTTTCCCAACAACCGCGGCGCGAAACATGGCGGCCTGGTCGCCGCCGAGTTTGGACGCGGCCACTGGGTGTACGTCGGCCTTGGACTCTGGCGTCAACTGCCCGCCGGCGTCGACGGTGCGTATCAGCTCTTTGCCAACTTAATCAGCCTCGGCCACTCGTGAGGTGAGCGCGCCGGGAAAATTTGCGATCAGGCCGCGCGTCGCCGTCGCCGGAGAAATCACGATGATCCGTTCGTCACAGGTTTCGTTTCTTGCGTGTGCGTCGGCGATGGTGCTGCTGACAGTGGCGGCGTGCCGCGAGGCGCCGCCGGCCGATCGGGTGCGCGCGTCCGGTCAGATCGAGGCCACCGACGTGCGTGTGTCGGCGCAGGTGAGCGGACGGTTGAAGGAGCGTCCGGTGGTGGAAGGGCAGCGCGTGCAGGCTGGCGATCTCATCGCGCAACTGGATACCGCCGACAGCGAACTGCAGCTCACGCGCGCGCGTGCCGATCGCGCGCAGGCGGACGCGCAACTGCGCCTCGTCAAAGCTGGCGCGCGTGCCGAAGACATCCGGCAGGCAGAAGCGCAAGCCGCGTCGGCGGATGCGGAGAGCCGTGCCGCGGCGTCCGATCTGGCGAACGCGGAAACGGATGCCACGCGTTTTGAAGCGCTGCTGAAATCAAATTCAGGTTCGGTGAAGCAGCGCGACGATGCCGTGGCGCGGCGCGATATGGCGCGTCAGCGGCTTCAGGCGGCGCAGGAGCGGACGCGGGCGGCAAACGAAACGGTGCAGCGTCTGCGCGCCGGCGCCCGTCAGGAGGAAATCGATGCGGCGGCGGCCCGCGTCAGCGCGGCGGATGCGCAAATCGCGGTCTGGGAAAAAGCCATCGCCGACGCCAGAATCGTGGCCCCGATTGCGGGGACGGTGACAGAGACCATCGCCGAAGTTGGCGAGCAGGTGCAGCCGCGCGCGCCGATGGTCGTCATCAGCGATGTGGACCATGCGTGGGCCAATGTCTACGTCGACGAACCGCTCGTGCCGCGACTCCGTGTCGGACAAGCGGCGACGCTCTTCACGGATGCTGGCGGCACCGGCACGCCGGGCACGGTCAGCGTCATCTCCGACAAGGCGGAGTTCACGCCGCGCAATGTGCAGACGGCTGAAGATCGCTCGAAGCTGGTCTACCGCGTGAAGGTGACCGTCGACAACAGCAGCGGTCTCTTCAAGGCCGGGATGCCGGTCGAAGCGGAGATGCTGTTTGAGCACTGAGGCCGCCGTCACGCTGGACAAGGTACGGTGTCAGTACGGCAGCGTCACGGCGGTGGCGGATCTCTCGCTGTCGGTAGGCGACGGCGAGATGTTCGGCCTCATCGGTCCCGACGGCGCGGGAAAGACAACGACGCTGCGGGCGATGTGTGGATTGCTGCGTCCTACGGCTGGCGCCGTGCGCGTGTACGGCCACGATCCGGTCGCGGCGCATCGCGCGCTGACGAGCTACATCGGCTACCTTCCGCAACGCTTCAGCCTCTACACCGATCTCAGCGTCGACGAGAACATCGCGTTCTTCGCGGAGATTCACGGCGTGGCCGCGTATCAACCCGTTCGCGATCGACTGCTCGCGCTCACGCAGATGACGCCGTTCCGCTCGCGTCTGGCCGGTCAGTTGTCGGGCGGCATGAAGCAGAAGCTGGCGCTCGCGTGCACGCTCGTCCACGCGCCGCGATTGCTCGTTCTCGACGAGGCGACGACCGGCGTCGATCCGGTCGCCAGACGAGAGTTCTGGAAACTGCTCGGCGACCTGCGCGCGCAAGGCATCACGATTCTCATGGCGACGCCGTATCTCGACGAGGCGGAACGCTGCTCTCGCGTGGCGCTCTTGCACGAAGGGCGGTTGCTGGCGCTCGATCGTCCGGATGCGCTGCGCGCTGGGCTCTCGGGCGCGATGTTCGAAGTGCTCACCAGCGATCATCGCCGCGCCGCGCGTGTGCTCGCCTCCGCGCCTGACATTGGTGACGTGTCGCTGTTTGGTGAACGGATTCATGTGCGCGTCGCGGCCGACGATGGGGCGGTGGCGTCGAGGTTGACGGCGTGGTTGGCAGCGTCCGGCATTACTGACGCGGATGTCCGCCGTGTCGAGCCGACGCTTGAAGATGTGTTCGTGGCGAGTTTGCGAGAGGTCCACGCATGAAGAACGTGCTGATGCTGACGCTAGTGGTGAACGTGGTGATGGCCGGTGCGTTGGCCGGGACGTCTGACGCGCAGACAGCGGCGCCGTTGCGCGTGACGCTCGACGACGCGATGACGCGTGGTCTGGCGTCGAGCGCTCGCATCGACGAAGCGCGCGCGCGTCAGGACGCGGCGGAGGCGGTCGTCGACGAGCGTATTGCCGCGACGCGGCCGACCGCGATGGCGTCCGCTGGCTACACACGCACGAATCACGTCCAGCCGTTTGGCATCACGCTGCCGAATGGACCGTTCCTCGACGTCTATCCCGATATCCCCAACAATTTCAGCAGCCGCATTGGCGCCTCGTGGCCGCTCTTCACGTTTGGACGATCCGAGGCGGCGGTGGCGGCGGCGCGATCCGAGGCGGCGGCGAGCGGCAGCGACGTCGATGTCGTGCGCACGGCGCTTCGCACGGAAATTTCGCAGGCGTTCTGGCAGCTCTATCTCGCGCACGCCTCCGCCGTCGTGGTCAACGAATCGGTCGCGCGGATGACGAATCAACTGGACGTCACGCGCGAACAGTTCGCAAACGGCCTGCTCGTGCCGAGCGACGTCGAGCGTGTCCGGGCCGAGCTCGTGCACCAGCAGATGCTGGTTACGCAGTCGGCGGCGAATGTGGAAATTGCTGAAGCAGTGCTCGGGCGGCTCATCGGCGTGGCGCCCGGCACGCACATCGAGACGAATGTTGAGCCGTCGTCACCGACGCACGACAGCGAGCCGGACGCGCTCATTCAGCAGGCGCTCGACGCTCGCAGCGACGTGCAGGCGCTCCGCTCGCGGATGGACGCGGCCGCTGAGCGGCGGCGACTGGCCGAAGCAGGGAACAAGCCGTCGGTGGCGCTTGCTGGCGGCGTCGATTACGCGAAGCCGAACCCGCGCAATTTTCCGAGGCAGGATGTGTGGGGGTCGTCATGGGATGTCGGCGTCAACGCCTCGGTGCCACTGTTCGATGGGGGACGCCGCAACGCTGACGTCGCCGAAAGCATTGCGACGGAGCGCGCGCTGAAGGCGCGGGCGGACGAACTGGCGTCGACGATTGGTCTTGAAATTCGTCAGCGGTTGGCGGAGATTCGCGCGGCGCGCGCGGCGCTCGAAGCGTCCGCGGCCGGAATCGCCGCGGCCACTGAAGCAGAGCGGGTGCTGGGCGATCGGTTTCGCGTGGGCGTCGCCACGGTATCGGACACGCTCGACGCGCGACTGGCCGTCGTGCGCGCGCAACTGGAACGCGATCAGGCGGCCGCCGCGCTCGGTCTCGCCGAAGCCAGACTCGAGCGGGCGCTGGGACGATGACCGCGATTTCCGTCCGCGATCTGACGCGCACGTTTGGCGGCTTCGTCGCTGTCGATCGCATCTCGTTCGACGTCAATCGCGGCGAGATCTTCGGCTTTCTCGGCAGCAACGGCGCCGGCAAATCGACCACCATCCGCATGTTGTGCGGACTGCTCGCGCCCACGAGTGGAACGGCAACGGTCGACGGCATCGACGTGGCGCGCGATCCCGAAGGGGTGAAGCGGCGCATCGGCTACATGTCGCAGCGCTTCTCGTTGTACGAACAGCTCACCGTCGATCAGAACATCCGGTTCTTCGCAGGCGTCTACGGGTTGACCGGCGCGAGGCTCGACGAACGCCGCCGCTTCGTGTTGCAGATGGCGGGGCTCGAAGGACGCGAGCAGACGCGGACGCGCGAGCTCGCGGGCGGTTGGCGTCAGCGCCTCGCGCTCGGCTGCGCCATCCTTCACGAGCCGCCAATCGTTTTTCTCGACGAGCCGACGGGCGGCGTCGATCCGCTTTCACGCCGTCGATTCTGGGAGCTCATCGATCAGCTGTCTGAGTCAGGCATCACCGTGCTCGTCACGACGCACTATCTCGACGAGGCGGAGCACTGCCACCGGATTGCGATCGTGCACGCCGGAAAACTTGCCGCGCTCGGGTCGACCAGCGAGTTGAAGCAGGTGTTCAAAGACCGCGTCATCTTTCAGGTGCAGGCCGAGAATCCGGTCGCGGCGATGCAAGCGCTCGACGCGTTGTCCAACGTCGAGCGCACGAGTCTCTTCGGGACCGCCGTGCATGCGGTGGTGCGTCACTCGGACGCGGGCACGGAGGCCACGCTCGCGGCGACGGCAAATCAATCCGGCGCGCAGGTGCGCCAGGTGGCGCGCGTCTCGCCGTCGCTCGAGGATGTGTTCCTCGACGTGGTGTCTTGATCTCATCATGAGGAAGCTTCTCAGCGTCGGCCGCAAAGAGGTACGCCAGATCGTGCGCGATCGCCGCACGCTTGCGACGCTGCTGCTGGTGCCTGCGTTCTTTCTCCTCATCTACGGCTACGCGCTCAGTTGGGATCTGCGTCACGTGCGTCTCGCCGTGCTCGATCGCGATCGGTCGGCGTCGAGCCGGTCGCTGATTTCAGCTTTCACCAACTCGGGCTACTTCGATCTCGTCGCCGACGTGACGAGCGAATCGGAGATCACCAGCCTGATGGACACCGGCAGCATTCGGATTGCGCTCGTGATTCCTCCCGGTTTAGGCCGCGACGTGCTCGCCGGCCGCGTCGTGCCGGTGCAGGTGATTCTGAACGGCGACAACGCCAACACGGCCACGACGGTGATGGGCTACGCGTTGACGATCGTTCAAACGGAGTCGTCGCAATATCAAACGCAGACGGCGATGGCGGCCGGTCCGCCGGTGATGGCGGTTCCGCGCATCTGGTACAACCCGGAGCTTCGGTCGGCGCTGTTTCTGGTGCCCGGTCTCATCGCCTACATCATGATGATCACCGCCGTCATCTCAACCTCGCTCTCGATCGTCCGCGAAAAAGAGCGAGGGACGATCGAGCAGATCCGCATGGCGCCGCTCTCGCCGAGCGCGTTCGTCGTCGGGAAGACGCTGCCGTATTTCGTCATCTCGTTTGTCTCGGCGATTGTCATCGTGCTCGTGGCGATGGCGCTCTTTGGATTGCCGATGCGCGGATCGTGGCTGCTCCTCGCCGTCACGATGTCGCTGTTCCTTGTTGGCGCGTTAGGACTCGGTCTGTTTATTTCGAGCCTTGCCGACACGCAGCAGGTGGCCTTTCAGATCGCGCTGCTTGCGTCCTTTCTGCCGACGTTGCTTCTGTCCGGGTTTATCTTTCCGATTTCCAGCATGCCGGTGTTTCTGCAGCTTCTCACGCGCATCGTGCCGGCGCGCTACTTTCTCGTCGCGCTGCGCGGCATCGTCTTGAAAGGCGTCGGCTGGTCCGCGATCTGGGATCAGTTGGCGGCGCTTGCTGTGTTCTCGGCGATCGTGTTGCTGATGGCGTCGGTGCGCTTGCGCAAGGTGTGGAGCTGATGCTGCGCCGGATCGGGTTTCTCGTCTGGAAAGAGCTGATTGAGCTCACGCAAGACCCGCGTCTCCTGGCCATCGTCATCGTCGCGCCGGTGCTTCAGTTGCTGATGCTTGGATACGCCGCGACGACCGATATCAGAAATGTGCCGGTGATTGTCGCGGATGAAGATCGCACCGAGGCGAGCCGCGCGCTCATCTCGCGCGTGGCGGCGTCGCATACCTTCACGCTCGCCGGCGTCATCAGCAGCGGCGCGAAGATCGACACGTATCTGGAACGTGGCGATGCGTCGGTGGCGATTGTCATCCCCACCGGCTTCTCCAAAGACAGCGCGCGTGGCACGGGTGCGTCTGTGCAACTCGTCGCCGACGGCAGCGACGCCAACTCCGCCGGCGTGTCGCTTGGTTACGTCACGAATCTGAGGGCGTCCTATGCCGCCGAACTCGCCAGCGCGCGAGGGAGCGCGACCGGCGCGGCGGTCGCAACGGCTGGCGCGCTCGAACCGCGCGTGCGCGTCTGGTTCAACCCGCGACTGGAGAGCCGAGACTTCATGGTGCCCGGCATCATCGCGCTGTTGCTGTTGGTCGTGACGACGAATCTTGCGGCGATGGCGATCGTCCGCGAACGCGAAGTCGGGACGCTGGAACAGCTCAACGTCACGCCGCTCGGGCGCACCGATCTCATCGTCGGCAAGCTGCTGCCGTACGGGTTGGTCGGTCTCATCGATGTCGTGATCGTGCTCGCGGTGTCGCGTTTCTGGTTTGAGATTCCGCTCCGTGGCAGCGTCACGCTGCTGTTTGGCACGACGGCGATCTATCTGATTTGCACGCTGGCGCTCGGTCTGTTCGTGTCGACGATTTCAGAGACGCAGCAGCAGGCGATGACGACGACGACCTTCTTTTTTCTGATGCCGATGGTGCTCCTGTCCGGGTTTGTGTTTCCAATCGAGAACATGCCGGACTGGGTGCAGGTCATCACCTACGTGATTCCGCTGCGCTATTTTCTGGTGATCCTGCGCGCCATTTTCCTGAAGGGCGTTGGTCTGAACGTGTTGTGGCCGCAGGTTGCGGCGCTCCTCACGTGGGGGCTCGTGGTGCTGTCGCTCGCGGTGGCGCGGTCGACCAAGCGCGCCGCCTGATTGCCCCTCGACTACTTGGGAGATGAGGGCGCCTCTAGAACGTTTGCCGCGCCACCCACTCGCGCAGCAGTGAATCGACGACAAGGTAGCGGTTGTCGTCGCGAACGACGAGATCGTCACGTTGCAGTGCCGCGAGCGCCGCTTGCACCGTGGACGCGCCGCCGAGACGGAAGCGGTGACGCACGTCGGCGGAGAGCAGCTCCTGGCCCTCTTCGATGACCACGGCG
>JAISPN010000311.1 GCA_031274845.1 Acidobacteriaceae bacterium | reverse complement strand
ATCCTGCTGTTTCTTCTGGCGCTCGCGGTGCACTATCTCGGGCTCGCCTTCGAGGAGGCGCGTAAGTCCGAGCAGCGTCAGTTCGCGCTGCAGATGCACGCGCGCGATGCGGAACTTCGCGCCCTGCGCGCGCAACTCAATCCGCACTTTCTGTACAACTGCCTGAACTCGATTGCCGCGCTTGCCGGTGCGGACGCCATGGGCGCGCGGCGCATGTGTCTGCTGCTCGCCGAGTTTTTGCGAACGACGCTGCACGCGGGGGCGCTCTCGACGATCACGCTTGGCGATGAGCTTGCGCTTGCGGATCGATTCCTGACAATCGAACAGGTCCGCTTCGGGGAGCGGCTGTGTGTCGAGCGTCAGGTGGACGAGCAGACGCTCGGGTGCCGTGTGCCGCCGCTGTTCCTGCAGCCGCTCCTTGAAAACGCGGTCCGTCACGGCATTGCCAACACGCTCGACGGCGGCGTGATTCGCGTGCGGGTGTCACGCGACGAGGCGCGATTGATGATTGCCATTGAGAACCCCTACGACCCCGAGACGTTGCCGCCGATGCGTCACGGCACGGGATTGACCAACGTCCGCCAGCGTTTGGCGGCGATGTTTGGCCACGAGGCGAACATGAACGCCCGCGCGGAGCGCGGACGTTTTCGTGTCGATCTCGTGCTGCCGGTGACTGTCAATGAATGACACGCGTGCTGGCGCCGCGCCCGTAACGCTTCGCGTCGCGATTGTCGACGATGAGGCGCTGGCGCGCGCGGTGGTGCGCGAATATCTCGCCGCGACGCCCGGCGTCGAGATTGTCGCCGAGTGCGCGAACGGATTCGAGGCGGTGAAAGCCGTCAGCGAGCTGAAACCGGATCTGCTGCTGCTCGATGTGCAGATGCCGAAGCTCGATGGCTTCGAGGTGCTGGATCTGGTTGGCCGCGAGGTCGCGGTCGTGTTCGTGACCGCGTACGATGAATATGCGCTGCGCGCGTTCGAGGTCCACGCGGTCGATTACTTGCTGAAGCCGTTCAGCGCCGAACGTTTGCAAGAAGCAATTGGCCGTGTGCGCGCGCGCCTTGGCAAGCACGAGGCGATGCCAGTCGAGGCGATCCGTCATGCGGCCCGTCCCGGCGAAACGACGACCCGCGTGCTCGTGCGCGACGGCGCCAAGGTCCATGTGTTGCCGGTTGGGAAGATCGCCTTCGCGCAGGCGCAAGACGACTACATTGCGATCGTGTGCGATGGACGCGAGTATCTGAAAGAGCAGACGCTCGGCCAGCTCGAAGCGTCACTTGATCCGGCAACGTTCGTCCGCATCCACCGGTCGTATCTGCTCAATATTGAGTATCTGGCCCGCCTCGATCTCGACGAGCGCGAGAACCGCATTGCGGTGTTGGCCGATGGCAAGAAGCTGCCGGTCAGTCGCGCCGGCTTCACGCGGCTCAACGAACTGCTGGAAGGACGGTCGTAAATAAAAAAGGCGGGCGCTGTATCGCTACAGCGCCCGCCTTTTAGGTCTTGCCGCGTGCTTAGTTGCCCGAACGGAGTTCGCTCGGCGGCAACGCGTAGGCGATGTACTCGCCCGTGTAGTTGCCACCGCTGACCGCGACGATGATGTACTGACGGCCGTTGAAGCTGTACGTCATCGGCGAGCCGCTGATCGGCGCCGGCATCAGAACCTCGCCGACCTGGTTGCCGTTCTTCTTGTCATACGCACGGAGCATCGCGCCGCGCGCACGTCCCGGAGGCGCCGTGAGCGCCGGATCGCCAGCCACGACCACCGTCTTGGTGACCATGATGCCGACGCTGCCGCCCTGACCGGTCTTCGGGCTGTTGAGCCCCTGGAGGAGCGGGCTGGTGCGGATGGCGTCCGGCGTGTCGCCGTGCGGCACCTGGAACAGCAGCTTGCCGCCGTTGTTCAGGTCGATGGCCGCGATGACGCCGTATGGCGGTTTCACGATCGGGAGACCACCCAGGCCTTCGCCCAGCGCGGAACGGCCGGTGCCGCCAGGCACCTGCGCGGTAGCTGCCGGGGCCGCTGCTGCGCCGCCGCCAGCCGCACCGCGACCGCCGCCAGCACCACCACGACCACCGCCACGACCACCACCAGCGGCCGGAGCGGCCGGTGCTGCGGCTGGCGCCGCCATCGGCGCTCCCCCAGGCTGGTTCGTGCCACGGAGACCGTAGTTCGGCTCCGCTTCCCAGCGCGGCAGACGGCCGTTCGGGCTCATCTTCGACTGGGTTTCCGGACGCACCTGCTGGAACTCTTCTTCCTCGTACTTGCCGGTGGTCACGTTGTTGTTGTTCGCCTGCGTGTAGAAGATCGCGGTCTCAGGATCGAAGCCCGAGCCAGGCCAGTTCACGCCACCCGAGGTGTTGCCGATGTTGATCGAGCCAAACAGCGGCGAGTTCGGCCCCACGGGCGGAACAAACGGCGACTGCTCCCAGCGGAACTTCTTCAGGTTGCTGATCGCTTGCGCGCGCAGCGCCGGCGTGAAGTCGATGAGGTCGTTCTCGGACACGTAGGTGCGCGAGTACGGCGGAGGATTGCTCGGGATCGGCTGCGTCGGCGAGGTCTTCTCGGTCGGCAGGTCGGTCTGTGGGACCGGGGTTTCTGGCATCGGCCAGATCGGCTGACCGGTGATGCGGTCGAACACGTAGAGCCAGCCCTGCTTCGTCGGCTGCGCCACGAGCTTGCGCGGCTGGCCGTTGATGTTCGCGTCGATCAGCAAGGACGCGGACGAGTTGTCGTGGTCCCACAGGCCGTGGTGGACCTGCTGGAAGTGCCACTTGCGCACGCCGGTGCGGAGGTCGACCGCGACGAGCGATTCGGCGAAGAGGTTGTTGCCAGGACGGTTGCCGCCGAATTCGTCGATCGTCGGCGTTTCAACCGGGAGGTAGACGATGCCGGCATCCGCGTCGACCGAAATCTGCGTCCACACGCCGGTGTTGCCCGACCACTCCCACGATCCGTTTTCCCAGGTGTCGTTGCCGAACTCGCCGGGGCCCGGGATCGTGTTGAAGCGCCAGAGCTGCTTGCCGGTCTTCACGTCGAAGGCACGGACCAGACCCTTGGCGTTGGTGGAATACCGGTAGCCCAACCCCTCGAACATGGAGGAGCCGACGATGACCGTGTCGTTGACGACGGTCGGCGTCGAGTGGAGACCGATTTCACCCTTTTCGAGGTCGAGCTGCTTGTCTTTGCCGATGATGACGCCGACCTTCAGGTCGACGACGCCGTTCTGACCGAAGGAGGCGATCGGCTGGCCGGTCTTCGCATTCAACTCGACGAGGCGGTAGCCGGTAGTGACGTAGATGATGCGCTCGTCACCGCGGCCGTCGGTCCAGTAGGACAACCCACGGCCGGAGAGCTGACGCGGCGCCCAGCGGGTGGCGCGCTCGCCTTCGTCCATGCTGTAGACCCACTTCAACTCGCCGTTTGCCGGGTTGAGGGCGACGACCGCGCGGCGGGTGCCGGCAGTCGCGTAGATCATGCCCTTCGCCATAATCGGCGTGCCTTCGAGCTTGTTCTCTGGGCGCGGACCGAGGTTATCGGTCTTGAAGCGCCATGCCACTTCGAGTTTGCTGAAGTTGTTTGCGTTGATCTGATCGAGCGGCGAATACTTGCTGCCCTTGAGGTCGGCGGTGTACATCGGCCACTCGCCGTTTGCCGTACTCGGCTTCCCGGTGTTCTGTTGACCGGAGATGCGTGGGGTGAGCCACGACATCCCGACGGCCAGCAGCGCGACCGCCGGCACAAGCCGGAATGCGATGCGCTTCATTGAGTTCACTCCTGACTGAAATGGCAACTGAACGGACGTCTGAATTCGATCGAGCCAGCTGCGGATTATAGCGCCGAACACATGACACAAAGCATCTATAAAAAGAGAGAGCCGCCGTGCGCGCGCTCTCCGTCTATTCCCCGGGCTTCAATCCCGGGCGTTCGACCAGCTCGATCTTGGCGCCGGCAGGCCCGGCGACATAAAAAAAGTTGATCGAGGGGCCATTCGGCAGACGAAGCGGCGACGGCTGACTCGTCAGCGTCACCCCTTTTCCGGAGAGCATGGCCGCGGTCTCGGCGATGGGGCCCATGGAGCGCCAGCCGATGTGGTCGATGGCGTGCCCTTCGCTTGGGACCGAATCGCCGCGCTGCACCAGAATCCACACCGTGCTGAAGCCGGGGACGCCCGCATAGCGGATGCCGTCGAGCTGTCCTTTCATCTTGGTCCGCTCGCCGCCAAACTTGTCGAGCAGCCAACTGAACACCACTTCCGGGTCCGGCGCCCGCAGGTGAAGGTGGTGCAGGCCGAGCAGTTCGGGGTCCTGCACGATTTCAAGCCGGGTGCCCCAGGGGTCGGTGGCAAATCCCAGCTTGAACAGGTTCGGCACCTCGCGCGCCGGGCCGTCGACCTTCGCGCCCGCCGCCGCGAGCTCTTTCAGCTTGGCGTCGACGTCGGTGACCGAGAAGCCGATGTGATCGATGGCGGTGCCCTGACTTGTGGGCGCCACTTCGCGCGTGCGGAGGAACATCAGCCGCACGGCGCCGAACATGATGCGGTCGGGCGCTTCGGTGATGCGGCGTCCGCCGAAGTGTTGCTCATACCAGGTCGCGGCGGCGGCGGTATCCGGCACGTTGACGTGAATGTGGTCGTACGGGAGCGTTTGCGGCGCGGATTGCGCCCACGCGGCTGTGGCGCCGAGTAGTGTCAGCGCGACGCCCGTCGCAAGTGCATGGAACGATCGCTTCAATAGGGGCCTCCTGGGGAGCGAATGCTATCAAAAAACCGCACAGTAATAACGTTCGTCGATCGAGGCCTGACGGTCCACGAGGAAAGGCAGGGCCGTCTTGCGAGTCGCCACGGGCGGCAGTGGCGCCTCGCGTGGCCGCGCGTTATTCTGGGCGCACCCCTATGAGAGAAGCTGTTGTTGTCGCCAGTTCGCGAACGCCGCTGGCCAAGTCGCATCGCGGATCGTTCAACCTCACGCGCCCGGACGACCTGGCCGCGCACGCCATTCAGCACGTGCTTGGCAAAGTGCCGTCCCTCGATCGCGCCGAAGTCGAAGAAGTGATTTTAGGGTGCGGTCAGCCGCACGGACCCGCCGGACACAACGTCGCGCGTGTCGCGCTGCTGCGCGCGGGGCTGCCGGTGACGACCGCCGGGTTGACGGTGAATCGCTTCTGCAATTCGGGACTGCAAGCGATCGTGCAGGCGGCGCACATGATCCTTCACGAGGGGACCGAGGTTGCGATTGGCGGCGGCGTCGAGTCGATCACGATGATGCAGCGCGACAACGTGCCCAATCCGTGGGTGGCGGAACAGGTGCCCGGCTTGTACATGGTGATGGGTGACACGGCCGAAGTCGTGGCCAAGCGCTACGGCATCACGCGAGAGGCGCAGGATGCGTACGCGCTCGTCAGCCAGCAGCGGACCGCGCGGGCGCAGCAGGAGGGCTTCTTCCTTGGAGAGCTCGCGCCGATGACGGTCATGCGGGCGCTCTTCGACAAGAGCACCGGGCAGCGGAGCGGAGAAGAACCGGTGACGGTTGACCGCGACGAGTGCAATCGTCCCGACACGACGCTCGCGGGGCTCGCGAAGCTGCCGCCGGTGTTCGACACGGCCAGCGGACAGGGAACGGTGACGGCCGGCAACTCGTCGCAGCTCTCTGACGGCGCGTCGGCGACGCTCGTGATGTCGCTTGGTCGCGCGCGGGCGCTTGGCATCGAGCCGGCGCTCGTGTTCCGTGGGTATGCCGTGGCTGGGTGCGAGCCCGACGAGATGGGCATCGGGCCGGTGTACGCCGTGCCGAAGCTGCTCAAGAAGCACGGCCTCACGGTGGACGACATCGACGTGTGGGAACTCAACGAGGCGTTTGCCTCGCAAGTGATCTATTGCCGCGATCGGCTCGGTCTGCCGATGGAGCGTCTCAACCCGAATGGCGGATCGATCTCGATCGGCCATCCGTTTGGGATGACCGGCTCACGCTTGGTCGGCACGTTGATGAACGAGATGGCACGCCGTAGGGCGCGCTACGGCGTGGTCACGATGTGCGTCGGTGGCGGGCAGGGGGGCGCGGGGGGCTTTGTGCGCCCCGCAGCCGGCCCCGCCCCCCGAACCGTGGTCACGATATCGTCCTCGTACCACATCGGAT
>JAISPN010000304.1 GCA_031274845.1 Acidobacteriaceae bacterium | reverse complement strand
ACAATCCCTGGCAGCCGTTCAGCCTCGCCGAAGGACTGGATGGCGCCCTGCACCTGCGGATCGACGACGACGAGATGACGGCGGGCATCCGAGACGCCGAAGATCGCTTCGTCGATGCGAAAGCGGATCATCGCCCGGATGAAGTCGAGATCCTTGGTGAACGCCGCCTCGTCCATCTTGTAGCGGTTGTCGACGAGCTGCTGTTTGAAGTCATCGACCATCTGATCGGTGACGGTGAAGTTGCGCGCCAGCGTCTTGCCATCGGGCGCCAGCGGAATCCGCGTATCGCCTGAGGCCGAAAAGCGCTGCGCGTAGTTCTCGAATTCGCCACGGCTATAGATCAACCGGCCGAACGTCGTCGGGCTGAAGCCTTCAAGCTGGCCCGCGATGTATTTGTCTGGTTCGATCCCGCCGCCGCTATAGACCGGACGGCCGGAATCGGTGCGCTTCAGATCGCTCGGGTTGTGCGGCTTCGTCGCGTCCTGATCCTTCTGCGTGTAGCTCAGATACTCGTCGAAGGTCTCGTCCCACGGACGCTGAATGAGCCGGCCGCTCGGCGTGTAGTAGTGCGCGGTCGTGAGCGCCAGCCCCGCGCCGCCGGCAATCTTGTAGACCGACTGCACGAGCGCCTTGCCGAACGTCGTCTCGCCGACGACATACGCGCGATCGTGATCCTGCAACGAGCCCGTAAAAATCTCCGACGCGCTCGCGCTGCTGCGGTTGGCGATGACGACCATCGGGATATCGAGGAAGGTACTGTCCTCGGTGGCGCGATAGTCCGAATCGGAATTCGAAATGCGTCCGCGCGTGTAAACGATCATGCTCCCCTTCGGCAGGAACTTGTTCGAGACCTTGATCGCCTGATCGAGCGGACCGCCGGGATTGCCGCGAATATCCCACACGAGCCGCTTCATGCCCTGCGAACGAAGCTCGGTCAGCGCATGCTGCACTTCGTGCTCGGTGTTCTCGCCCCAATCCGAGTGACGCACGTAGCCTGTCGTCGCGTCGATCATGAAGTAGGCAGGAACGGTGAGCATCTGCACTTCGTCGCGCGTGACGGCGAGCGGAATCGGATTCTCAATCCCGCGACGTTTGATCTCGATGTGGATCTCGGTCCCTTTCGGTCCGCGCAGCTTCCCCATCGCTTGCTCGGTCGTCCACCCCTTGGCGTCCTCGCCGTTGATGTTGCTGATGATGTCGCCACGACGGATGCCCATCTTGTAGGCGGGCGACCCTTCGAACACGCTTGCCGTGGTGATGTAGCCACCCACGGTCTGGATGGAGATGCCGAGGCCGTAGTAATGCCCCTCCTGGCGCTCCCGCATCGTGGCGTATTCCTTGGGGTCGAAGAAGCTGGAGTGCGGATCGAGCGTGCCGAGCATCCCGCGAATCGCGCTGTAGATCGCACGGTCCGACGGCACCGGCTCGACGTAATTGGCTTCGACGGCGCTGAGCGCCGCTGAAAAGGTTTTATACGACTCGGAGACTTTGTTGTCGACCGCGAGCGCCTGCCGCCCGAACAGGCCGCCAACGAGGGCCGACAGCATCAACACGAATACCACGACGGAAATCGGCCTGAAGGGTCGCATGGTCGGTACCTTAACAGACAACTTCCTTAGCAGCAACGACTTCTGGCATCTGATACACGTCGTTTTCTTGACCCTGCCTTGGCCTGGTTCCTATAATGACGGGACACTAATTTCCTTCCGCTCACTACTGAAAGCAGGAGAACCATGCTAGGTTCAATCGGGATGCCCGAACTGATCATCATTTTTGTGATCGCGTTGATCATTTTTGGCCCCAGAAAACTGCCTGAGCTTGGCCGTTCACTCGGCAAGAGTCTGGCAGAGTTCAAGCGCGCGTCGAATGAGTTGCGCTCGACGCTCGAAGAAGAAATCCGTCTCGACGATCAGCAGCAGCGCGCCTCGGCCGCCAAAGCCGCCGAAACGCTGGCGAACGCGCCAGCCGCTCCCGCGCCGGCTGCGCCCGTCACCGCCGCTCAAGACGCACCGGCCGCCGCGCAGAGCCACAGCGCGTAAGGCGCTCGCGCGGCATGGCGTTAGTTCCCTTCCCGGGCCCCCAGTCGGGCGCAATGAAACTTCCGCACGACGAGGAGGAAGAGACTCCCGGCGGAAAGATGTCGTTTCTGGAACATCTCGACGAGTTCCGGAAACGACTGGTCTATTCCTGCATCTCGATTGCGGTCGGTGTCTGCGCCACGTTCTGGTGGATTGATTCAATCTTCAATTTCCTCATGGCCCCGACGCGCGCGGCGCTGCCGCCCGGCGTCAAGCTGGTGTACACGCAGCCGGGCGAGGCCTTCAGCCTCTACATCACCATCGCGCTCATCGCCGGCGTGGTCGTCGCCGCGCCGTTCATCATGTTTCAGGTCTGGCTGTTCATCGCGCCGGGCCTCTACCAGCACGAGAAAAAGCTCGCGATTCCGTTCGTGCTCCTCACCACGATTGGATTCCTGAGCGGCGCGGCCTTCAATCACTACGTCGCGTTCCCGTATCTCATCGTGTTCTTTGGCACGTTCAACTCAAGCGATCTGGTTTTCATGCCAAAGCTTGAAGATGTCTTCGGGCTGTACACGCAAATGCTGCTCGGCATGGGCATCGTGTTCCAGATGCCGGCCATCGTCTATTTCCTGGCGCGCATGCGGCTCATCACAGCCAAGTTCCTGATCAGTCAGTTCAAATACGCATTCCTGCTCATCTTCGTGATCGCGGCGGTCATTACGCCGACCGGCGACATGATGACGCAGACGATTTTCGCCGCCCCCATGGTGGGCCTCTACATCCTCAGCATTGCCATCGCCTGGATGGTGAAGCCGAAGCCACTCCTTGCCCATCAAAGCGTCGACGAGCCGTGAGGTCGATGGCCTCGTTCGCGACCTGCGCGCCGACCACGCGCTGACGCGCGATGCGGCGGTCGCTCGACTCACGGTCATCGGCGCGCGAGCCGTCCAGAAACTGCTCGGTGTCGCGCTTGATGTCACCGCTGATGTCGCCGCACGGCTCGCCGCGCTCCGTGCGCTCGAAGGGATTGCCGATACGCGCGCGCTCGGCCCGGCGCTCGATCTCCTGAACAGCGAGACGCGCGAGATCCAGATCGGCAGCATCAGTGTCGTTCGCGCGTTTCTTCAATCGCCGGCGCACGGCGTGCACGCGCTCGACCGGCTCACGTCGCTGGCGCTCGATGCCTCGGCGGCCTCAGACGTCCGCGTGGCCGCGCTCCGCGCCGTCGCAGACCTTGGCGCGGCAACCGCGGCGCCACTCCTCACACAACTCAAGGACGACCCCGATGCGCGCATTGCGGCCGCGACCCGAAACGATGCCGGTCGCGCGGCATCACCCGCGCAACGCCTCGTGCGCGCGGCGGCCGGCGATCTTGGTGAAGATCCTGCCGCGCTCCGCGCGGCCATCGTGCGAGACGGCGCGAACGCCGCCGTCACGACGCTGCACTCCATCGTCGAGCATGTGGCGCGGAAGGAAAAAGACTCTGGCGCGAGAAGGACGGAGTGGCAGGCGGTGCGCGGCGCCGCGCACCTCGCCCTCGCGCACCACGGCAGCCGTCTGGCGCTGTACGATCTCCGGGAATCACTGACCGCCGAGGGACACAGACTGCCGCTCGATTTTCTGAGCGCGCTGACACTCGTCGGCGATGCGAGTTGCCTCGAACCGATCGCCGCCGCGTACGCCGCGGAGAAATCAGATCC
>JAISPN010000301.1 GCA_031274845.1 Acidobacteriaceae bacterium | reverse complement strand
CGGTGTCCGTCGCGCAAATCAGGCGATGGTTTCGAGCAGCGTGAACTCTCCGTCTTTCACGACATACAGATACACGGGCTTCTGCACGCGGTGATCGTCGCCGATCACCAGCTTGCCGGTCATCGGCAGGTCGAACGTGCGGATATCGAGCAGCGCCTTTTTCATGTTCGCGCCGGTGATCGGCAGCTTGTTCTTGTCCACCCAGGCGACCAGGTCCCTGATCACGAGGGTTGAGTCCCAGGTGTATTGCAGATACGGCAACCCGTTCGGTGCGCGGCCAACCTGCTTCCACAGGTCGAGCAGCTTTGCCACGTTTGCATTGGTGGCCGTGGTCGGCGCCAGTGAGGTGACGATCAGGCCTTTGGCAGCCTTGCCGAGCTGCGACAGCAGTTTCGGATTGTAGCCCGACGAATAGCTCGTGACTTGCTGCGGCATGCCGAGCTGGCGCATCTGCGCGATCACCTGCGGCAGCTCCGATAGGCCGTGGATGTGCACGACGTCCGGATTGCCCACCCTCGTCTTGAGCAGTACGCCCGTAAAATCGGTCGCCTTCGGATCGTACGCCTCGAACGCAACCACCTGCCCGCCCGCCTTGGCGAACACGTCGCGGTAGATTTTCGCACCACCAATGCCCGTGTCATTGTTGATGTAGACGACGGCAGCCTTGTTCTTGCCGAGCTTGTCCTTGGTGTATTTCGCGAGCGCCGTCACGTCGACTTCGGCCAGCGGGAATACGGAGTAGACGTAATCGCCGAGGTTCGCGATGTCCGGCGAATTGGCGCCCATGTTGAGTTCGAGCGTCGCTGTGCGGTTGGCGATCGGCGCCACCGCCTTCACCACCGAGCTCCAGGCGGTCATCAGCACCGGGACCTTGTCCACGTCGATCAGGCGGTTGGCAGCGTTGATCGCGAGCTCGGGCTTTGCCTGGGTGTCGAGCACGATCATCTCAAGTGGCTTGCCGGCGATGCCACCCTTGTCGTTGATGTCCTTGACGGCCATCTCGTACGTCTTGACGAAGTCCAGGCCGTAGCCGGCTTCGGGACCCGTCGTCGGCATGAGGGAGCCGAAGCGGAACGGAGTTGGCTGCTGGGCGAACGTTCTGGTGGCCCAGAGAACGGCCGGAGCAGCCAATACCACCCTGCGACTTAGCTTTGTGCCCATCGATTTCCCCGCGTGTTGCTTTGTCGGTCGGTCGGTTGATTGATTGCAGACGGTGACGTCCCGCCGCCTCGCACGAGTGGTCTTAGGACGCCGCTGCCTCCGCCAGCCGCGCAGAGCTCGGTCGCACCGAAGCACTACCCTGCTCGTCTTCGAGCGGGCCGAGGATGCCTAGCTCTGTCGCCTTGATCTGCAAAGCCAGATACTTCGAGTTGATGCGGACGTGGGGAAGGCCGCCGGCAATGAACCAGAGTCCCTGCTGGGGCGTGCGCTTGAACATGTTGCTGAGCTCGCCGTGCGAATCCAGGCCCCAGACGGGTCCGATGCGATCGACCATCTTCTCGCCCAGCGCGCGCCGCACGAGCTCGACCTGCGGATAGTATCCGGTCGCGAGAACGATCAGATCTGCCGGGACCGTCGATCCATCCTTCAGTCGCACGCCGTCTGCGGTGAAGCGCTCGATCCGGTCATACTGAAGCAGTCCGATCTCGCCCTTGATCATCAGCGCCGAGCTTCCGGCGTCGAGGTTGTAGCCTCCGCCCCGCCGAAAATACTTCATCTGATGTCCAGTCTCATCTTCGCCGACGTCATGCTTGAAGCCGATGCGCTTCAGCCCTTCGATCATCTCGCGATCGAGCTGCAGCATGCGTTTGGTGACAGACTTGTAGCCCTGGATCATCAGGTCCGGTGTTGCGGCCGCGACGACCAGATCGGCATCGTCGACGGAGTCCATCTCGTCCCACAGCGCTTCATTGAGACGCGCGCTCGGGTTGATCGTCACGACGGTCGTCGAGCCGCGCTGGATTATTGTCGTCTTCACGCCATGGCTGTGCAGATCGAGCGCGATATCGTTCGCGCTGCTTCCCGTCCCCAGCACCAGCGCGTTCTTGCCGCGAAAATCCTCGCCGCTGGTAAAGCCTTCGGAGTGAACGAGCGTCCCGGTAAAATCCTCGAGACCCGGCAGTTTCGGCACGAACGGATAGCTGCTGACGCCATTGGCGAACACGAGGTGACGCGGTTTGACGACGCGTTCGGACTCATCGGATCGTTTCAGTCTGGCCGTCCAGCGCTTGTCGGCCTCATTCCATTCGCCGGCCACGAACTCGGTGTCCGTCCAGCAGTTGATTTCCATCGCGTCCGCGTAGAACTCGAACCAGTTCCCAAGCATGTCTTTTGGAATGTACTTCGGGAATGTCGGCGGAAAATGGAGGTAAGGTAGATGATTGATGTCAGTCGAGTTGTGCAGGGCGAGCGAATGATATCGCTTGCGCCAGCTGTCGCCGATGCGCGGCCACTTGTCGACGACCAGCGTATCGACGCCGAGCTGGTTGAGACGCGAGGCAATCGAGAGACCTGCCTGCGAGCCGCCAATGACGAGAACCGCCGGCTCCCGATCCTCATACGCGGCGGCCTTGCGTCGCACGTCCGCCCAGTTGTCGCCGCCAAAATTCCGAGAATAGGCCGCGCCGGTCGGCCGGTTGGCTCCGACCTTCTCCTCGTGGCCCGTCAGCGCTTCGAGTGTGGTCGACAGATGCCAGGCCTTCATCACCCCGTCGTCAGATGGCGACAGCCGCAGGACGCCTGCGCTGCGGCCAACCGCAGTGGTGAACTCGAAGAGTGCCTCGATGCTGGCGATCCCGAGGCGTTTGGCATGATGAGGCGGCATCCGCTTGTGCGGCAGGTGGAATCCATGCGCCCCCGTCTCCAGCTGCGCTGCCGCAAGACGCTTCGCGATGTTGCTACCGCCTCTTGCTGACGAATAATTCCAGGTGAAGGTGAGAAGGTCCCGCCAGTGAGCATCGCTATGGAAGAGCGCTGCAATCCTGGTGGCGTCACGCGCTTGCAGCGCCTTCTCGAAAGATGCAAGCCAACTGGTGGCCGCCTGTCGGACCTGTTCCGCACGCTCGAAATCGCGCAATGCATCGGCGCGATTTTCTTGGGAGATTGAGGGCATTGCTAACGTTCCTTCGATCTTTTTTGCCGGTCTCACGCTGGATATTTGCAAACTTACCGAGCTGCCGATCGCATCCTAGTCACACCTCAAA
>JAISPN010000237.1 GCA_031274845.1 Acidobacteriaceae bacterium | reverse complement strand
ATCCTGGCCTCCATCGCCTTCAACTACTGGATGGCCATTCGCGTCGACCGCGCGCACGCCCGCTCGGAGAAAGCCGCACAAACGCTGGTCGCGCTCGCCGTCGCGGTGAACCTGTTCGTCCTGCTCTACTTCAAGTACGCCAACTTCGTCGTCGACAACCTCAATGCACTGCTGGGAATCGCAGGCGTGACGCCGCTTGAGATTCCGCCCGTGCTCCTGCCGATCGGCATCTCGTTCTTCACGTTCCATGCGATCTCGTATGTCGTCGACGTCTACCGGCGTGACGCGATCGCCCAGAAAAGCCCGGTCCACGCCGCGCTGTACATGCTGCTCTTCCCTCAACTCGTCGCCGGCCCGATCATCCGCTACCGCGAGATCAGTCATCAGCTCGCCGAGCGGCGCGTCTCGCTCGACGACTTCGCGGAAGGCGCGCGACGATTCATCATTGGCCTCGGCAAAAAGACGCTCATCGCCAACAGCGTCGCGGGACCGGCCGACAAGATTTTTTCGCTGCCAGCGGCGCAACTCGACGCGCCACACGCGTGGCTCGGGATCGTCTGCTACACGCTGCAGATCTACTTCGACTTCTCCGGCTACTCCGACATGGCGATCGGTCTCGGCCGCATGTTCGGCTTTGAGTTCCCGGAAAATTTCCGCTGGCCGTACATCTCCGAAACCATTCAGGAGTTCTGGCGGCGCTGGCACATCTCGCTGTCGTCCTGGTTCCGCGACTACCTCTATGTCCCGCTCGGCGGCAATCGCGTCACGCCAGCGCGCACCTACGGCAACCTCGTCACCGTCTTTTTTCTCTGCGGTCTCTGGCACGGCGCGAGCTGGAACTTCGTCGTCTGGGGGCTGTTCCACGGCGCGTTTCTCGTGCTCGAACGGCTCGGCCTCGCCCGCATCATCAAGGAGATGCCCGCGCAGATCCGTCACGTCTACACGCTGCTCGTCGTGATGATTGGATGGGTTTTCTTCCGCGCCGACACGCTGGGATATGCGTGGGCGTACCTGCAGGCCATGTGTGGACACGCGGCCACGGAACCGACGCCGTTCACGATGCTCTACTTCCTCAACACCGAGGTCGTCCTCGCGCTCGTCATCGGCATCATCGGATCGATGCCGATCATCAGCAGCGCGCGCCACATGAAAGAGCGGCTCTCGCACGCGTGGCCCGCGTTTGGTCTTGATCTCATTGGCGCCGTCGCGCTGATGGCGGTGTTCTTCGCGTCGATCCTGCAGGTCGCGGCGCAGTCATACAGCCCGTTCATCTACTTCAGGTTTTAACTGTGCGCCGCTTCATCAACCTGCTTGTCGTCCTCGGATTTGCCGCCGGCATCGCGACGCCGCTGCTGGCCAACCTCCGCGGACAGGACGGCGCCGACGCCGAGGTCGAGAATCGAGCGCTGGCGCCGTTCCCCACGCTCGCCGCCGTGGACCCCAAGGACGGGCATCCGCGCTCGACGTGGACCGCCATCACCGCATACCTTCCCGGCCTCGACGCGTGGTTCTCCGATCACTTCGGCTTCCGCGCCTGGCTCGTGCGCTGGCAAGCCGAGAGCCGCTACTTCGGTCTCGGCGTGTCGCCGACGTCAGCGGTCGTCAAGGGACGCAACCACTGGTTGTTCTACGCCGACGATGGCGGCATGGACGACTTCACGAACGAGAAGCCGATGCCGCCGGAACTTCTCACCGCGTGGCGGCAGACGATGTTTCGCGCCCGCGACTGGTGTCGCGCGCATGGCATCGCGTACGTCTTCACGATCGCGCCGGACAAACACGCGATCTACCCGGAGCAGTTCGATCCCAACATCCGCCAGCTCTCATCGCTCTCACGCATCGATCAAGTGATGACGGCCACCATCGACACTGGCGTCGTCGTCGATGTGCGTCAAGCGGTCATGGCTGGAAAGAAAACCGAGCGGCTGTACCACGTCACCGACACGCACTGGAACTCGCGCGGCGCGTTTCTCGCGTACCAACAACTGATCACCGCGATTGGTTATCAGGTGCCTGGCGTCGGTCCCGCGTGGCCGCGATCGGACTTCGAGGCGTCGTCACGCGTCGTGCTCGGTCAGGATTTGGCTGGAATGATGGGACTCAAACGATCGCTCTCGGAAGAAGACTTGCGGTTGACGCCCAAACACCAACGCTATGTCGTCGTCGAACCGGCGAATACCGCTGCCTCCGCGGGGGAAGCCCGCATCGTCACCGAGATCCCCGGATCGGAGTTACCGCGCGCCGTGATGTTCCGCGATTCGTTCACATCCGCGCTGGCGCCGTTCCTGTCGGAGCACTTCAGCCGCATCGTCTATCTGTGGCAGAACGACTTCGACGCCGAGGAAGTGCTCAAGGAGCATCCGGACATCGTGATTCAGGAGATCGTCGGCCGGCACCTGTACGGATACTGGCCGACGCCGTCGCTCATTCCTGACGCGCAACCCTGACAGGGCGCGTCAGGCCACGCATCACTCGTCCAGGAAATCGACCGCGACGATGTGATCGCAGAGGCCGGCGCCGTACTGCGCCACCGGCACGTGCCGCGGATCGTGCTGGTACGTGTCGAGCGCCGCGCGATCGGCAAAGACGACGATGAGTCCGGTGTCATACGACCGGGCCGAGCGAACGATGTCGGCGCCAACCTTAAGATCGACGACCCACACCATCGAACGCAATGCCCGCAACCGCGCCCGATGCTCCTCACGCGTCTCTTCCGGCACATCCGCCTTGTACTTGAACGACACAATATGCGTCAGCATCGGAGCAGCCTTACTTGGCGGGCGCCTTGCCGAACACTTCGACGATGGTCGCCGTGACGGTGCCGGTGTTGATGAACGTGTGCTTCGCGCCGCCTTTGAGGTAGAGCACGTCGCCCTGCTTGACGTCGATCGGCGCCTCGCCTTCGATCGTCAATCGCAGCTGACCGGTGACGAGCGTGAACACGTGATACGTCGCATCGTCGTGCGAGTGCATGCGTCGCACCGCATTGGGTTCGGCCCAGTCGCGCAACACGCGAAACTCAGGCTTGTCCATCACCACCATCGACGAGACACCAGGATCGCCAGCCACGGGCCGCCCTTTTTCGGGACCGCCAACAGCCTGCGCCCACGCGGCCGGCGCTGACAACAGCATCGCCGTAAGCATCAGCACTTTCATCGTTCCTCCTCGCACAGTCACTTCGTGCCGCGCCGCACGTGCGCCGTGGCCAGCAGTTCCAGCAGTGGTTCCGTTTGATCGAGCGAAAGGCACGCGTCGGTAATGCTCTGTCCGTAGACAGACGCGCGGCCGGGCGCGTAGTCCTGACGCCCCTCGACGAGATGACTTTCGAGCATCGCACCGACAATCTTCCACGATCCGCGCGACACCTGCTCGGCAATCGAGCGGGCGACATCCGTCTGCCGACGATGATCCTTGAGGCTGTTGCCGTGCGAGCAATCGATCATCACCACCTCTGGACACTTCTTGGCCTCGAGTTCCGCACAAACGCGCGCGACGTGCTCCGCCTCGAAGTTCGGTCCCGTCCGCGTGCCGCCGCGCAGGATCACATGACACGTTTCGTTGCCGCTCGTCTGAAAGATCGCCGACACCCCTTCCTTAGTAACCGACGGAAACCAGTGCGGCGAGCGCGCGGCCAGAATGGCATCGACCGCGGTTTGCGTGTTCCCGTCGGTGCCATTCTTGAACCCCACCGGCATCGACAACCCGGACGCCAACTCCCGATGCACCTGACTCTCCGTCGTCCGCGCGCCGATGGCGACCCACGACGTGAGGTCGGCGATATGCTGCGGGATCTGCGTGTCGAGAAACTCGGAGCCAGTCGGCAGCCCCATGTCGTTGACGTCAACGAGCAGTTGGCGCGCCAGCCGCAGCCCCTTGTTGATGTGGAAGCTCTCGTCCAGATCCGGATCGTTGATAAAGCCCTTCCATCCGACCGACGTGCGCGGCTTCTCGAAGTAGGTGCGCATGACCACGACCAGCTGTTCCTTGTAACGTTCCGCCAGTTGACGCAGCCGTGCGGCGTACTCGAGCGCCGCCTTCGTGTCGTGAATCGAACAGGGCCCCGCGACGACAACCAGCCGCGGGTCGCGGCCGGCCAGGACATTCACAATCGCCGCGCGGCTGTCGGCAACGACGTTCGACGCGCGCTCGGTGACGGGAATTTCTTCGTGCAGGATGGCAGGGGGAATCAGCGGCCGGACCTGCGTGATCCGGAGATCCTCGGTACGTCTCATCATGGGTAGTCGTCAATCAGATTACCGTAAGCGCACCGGCTGACGAAAACCTGACGGGGCCGCAGCTGGCCACGATAGTTCTTGTACTATCGCGACATGACCGAAGAAGCGCCAAAATCTGCCTATGAGCTGGCAATGGAGCGGCTGCGCAAGCAAGACGCCGAACAAGGCATCGAGCGCACGCCGCTCACAGAGGCCCAAAAAGCCGCCATCGCTGAAATTCGCAATTTTTACCACGCCAAGCTTGCAGAACTCGAACTCCTGCACCATGGCACGCGCGCGACGACAGCCGATCCGGCCGAATTCGCCTCCCTGGAGCAAGATTACCGCCGCGATCGGGAGCGTCTCATGGGTGAACGCGACCGGAAAATTGAAAAAATCCGCAGTCACTAAAGAAATTCCCCTGGTCTTGTGACACTTTTTCGACCACTTTTCCATGCCGTCTCTGCTAGGATGAACTCCTTTTTAAGTAGGGTCACTGTGCGACCACACAACGTGGCCGCATCATTTGAAAGGAAGGAGCCGGTGAATATGTCGCAAATCGCACTCGGCGTCCGGGTTCTCGCCATCGTTTCGTTTTCCGCCGTTGCGGCTTCTGCCACCGCGGCCGATGCTCCGAAGAACGTTACCTTCAGCAAGGACGTCGCCCCCATCTTCCAGGCCAAGTGCAATAACTGCCACGAACCTGGTTCCATTGGGCCGATGTCCCTACGGACGTACGAAGAAGCACGCCCTTGGGCGCGTTCGATCAAGCAACGCGTCGAGGCCCGTCAAATGCCCCCCTGGCACATCGACCGTAGCGTCGGCGTGCAAAAGTTCAAGAACGACATGTCGCTCAGCGACGCGCAGGTCGCCACGATCGTGGCCTGGGTCGACGCGGGCGCGCCGCAGGGCAATCCGGCCGACATGCCGCCGCTCAAGCCAGTCGACAACAAGCTCTACTGGCAGGCGGAACGCGACGGGTTCGGACCACCCGACATCGTCGTCAAGTCGCCGGAATACACGATGCCGGCCGTGAGCCAAGACCAGTGGTGGCGGCCGATGGTCGACATCCCGGGTCTCACGGAACCGCGCTGGGTGCGGATGGTCGAAATCCGGCCGTCGAACATCCAGGGACGCAAGATTCTGCACCACTCCATCGCGCACCTCGTCCAGGATCCGAACGATCCAGACCTCGACGCGGTTGAGCGTGGCGTGCAGACGGGTGGCCGCGATCGTGGGGCCGATCCGTCAGTCGATGCCCGTCCACAGTTGATGGAATGGGCCATCGGCAAGGGCTACGACCGCTACATGGATGGCACGGGCAAGCTCATCAAGCCGGGACAGAAGATCTCCTGGGACCAGCACATCCACGCCGTCGGTGAAGCCATCACGGCGGGGTCCGAACTCGGGATTTGGCTCTACCCGAAAGGCCAGGAGCCGAAGCATCGGAGCTACCTCATCGGGTTCTCCGGTCTCAAGGAAGGTCCGGTCGGCCTCGACATCCCGCCGAACTCGGTCGCGCACACGGAAGGCTTCACGGTGCTGAAGGAAAACACCATCATCACCAACTTCCAGCCGCACTTCCATCTGCGCGGCAAGGCGATGCAGGTCGAGGCGATTCTGCCCGACGGCAGCACGCAGATCATCAGCTACGTCGACAACTTCAACTTCAACTGGATGACGAACTACATCTTTGCTGAAGATGCGGCGCCGGCGTTCCCGAAGGGGACGATCATTCACGTCACCGCCTTCTACGACAACAC
>JAISPN010000216.1 GCA_031274845.1 Acidobacteriaceae bacterium | reverse complement strand
CGATCGATCAAAACGGCCTCTTCACGGTGAGCGGCCCCCTCGCCTTTCTGCCGTCAAGTCTGCCGGCCACGGTGGTCGTCACCGCCACCACTACCGACGGCAGCAACAAAACCGCCACTGCCATCGTCACCGTGACGGCTCAGGTTGCCGTCACCGGCGTCACGGTCACCCCGGCGACAGCCAGTGTCGCGCTGGGCGGGTCGGTCCAACTCACAGCCACCGTCCTCCCGGCCAACGCCACGGACACATCGGTGACGTGGAGCAGCGACTACTCCGGATCTGGCGTGAGCGTGGATCAAACCGGCCGCGTCTCCGTGTTGCCAGCAACCGCATTCAAGCCTGCGGGCACGATCAAGGTGACGATCACCGCCACCACCAACTCGGGCGGCAAAACCGCCACCTCCATCATCACCGTCAACTAACGCCGCGACATTCCGGCACGTCCGTGCGCCGCTCTCTGATATGGAGAGGGCGCACGGCCTCTCTTCATCTGGCCGGTCATCTGGTCATCGACGCGTCCTCTCCCCCACCTGTGAAATCCATGGACAGGGGCCGGGGAAGAGGGCGTCACCCTCATCGCAGGCTCTTGTTACGCGCGGCGGTCGAAGACCGCGACCGTTTCCACGTGCGGCGTGTTCGGGAAGAGATCGAATCCGTCGAGACGCTGAAGCGCGTACCCGGCGTCTCCCAGCACGCGCGCATCACGCGCCAGCGTGGCGACATCGCACGACACGTAGACGAGACGCGGCGCGCCGAGCGCCACCGCGCGCTGAAGCGCGACCTTCGACATCCCGGGCCTCGGCGGATCGACGCGGACCGTCGACGGCGGATGCGCGCGCTCGAACCTGAACTCCTCGACCGGCGCATGAATCGCGCGCACGAGACCACCGCACTGCGCCGCGTTCGCGCGCAGATCGTTCGCCGCCGCCGCATCCCCTTCCACCGCGTACACGGCGACGCCGCGCACGCTCGCCGCGGCGACAGAGAAGAGTCCAACGCCCGCATACAGATCGACGAGCGGACCAGATAAGGGCGCGATCTGCTCGACGACGTGCGCCACGAGCGATTCGAGCAAAAAGCGGTTGCCTTGAAAAAACGCCAGCACATGACGCCGAAGCGTGACGCGCGCGCCGTGAACCGCGAGCGTATCGGTCACGTGCGGATCGCCCGTCAGCAGATGCAGCTTCCCATTCCGGCCAGACGCGGTGATGCCAGTGACGCCAGCAACGGCATCCAGCGATCCTCGGAGCGACGGCGATCCGTCGAGCTCGATGTGGACCGCGCGTTCTGAGGCGTCGACGTTCTCGGACACCTCGATCTCGACGCGCTCCCTGTCGCGCGTGCCAATCGCGGCCATCACCCGATCGAGCGCGTCGCAGGTGGCTGGCAGCAGTTGCCGCGTCGATCGCGCGTCGCAGATCGTATGGCTCCCCTCGTGAAAGAACCCCAGACCGCCGGCACGCGCATGCAGCCGCGCGCGCATCCGGTAGCCGAACTCCGGCGACGCGGCGACCGGCACCGGAGGGAGATCTGGACGCTTGGCAATGCGCGCGAAGGCATCGCCGATGATGGCGGCCTTGAGCGACGGCTGATGGCCGTAGCGGATGTGCGCGTACCACGTCCCGCCGCACTCCGGATCGCAGAACGGCACGCGCCGTTCCGGTGACGGCTGCTCGATCTCGACGGCGGCGCCGTACGCGACGCCTTTGCCGATCCGATCGATGCGGACCTTCGCGCGCTCGCCGGGAATCGCGCCCGCCACCAGCACCACCTGACCGTCGGCGCGCGCGATCATGCGTCCGCCCGCGGCCGGTTTCTCGATGTCGAGCGTGATGAGATCGCCTGTGCGCACGTAGCCGCCTTAAACCAACGACAGCATCGGCAAATGAAGCCGCGCGCGCACGGCCGTGTCCACCGCCGTGCGCCGTGCGCGGTCGAAGGCCTCTGGCGTCATCTGTGTCCGGAACGCGCCGATCTCATTCATCGACTCACGATCGATCGCGTCCAGCTCCTCGGCGGTCAATGTCGCGCGAGCGATCCGCAAAAGTTCAGCATCCGCGGCATCGAGCCGTGTCAGCAGCGCCGCGCGGGCCTCGCCGCGTAGTCCTCTCGGCGCACGCTTCGCCTCGTCGAGCTCTAACGACAGTCTGTCGATGACGGGGTCCGCGGACGCGGGCAACCGTCCCATGGCTCGCGCATCGGTGAGCCGTCTCACGACCCGTTCGAGGTGCTCGGGCAACGACGGACCTCGACGCGCGCTCGACGGCTCGCGTGTCTCGTCGTCGCTCGCCTGCGTCGCCGCGACGGTCACGCCGGTGGCGCGCCGCCACTCGTCGAAAACGTCGAGGACGTCCGCCTCGCAGAAATCAATGCGAACAGGCCGACGCCGTGGTCCTTTGCGTGAATAACGATCGAGCGTCCGGTCGATGCCGCGCAACGCGACCTTGAGCGGCACGCCCTGCTTCGCCCAGCCCGCGACGAGATCGAACGACGGCCCAACCACGCGAATGAGATGGCCGTCGTTCTTCTGACAGAGGTAGGTTTCGATGTGCCGGCAGAACTCGGCCAAGTCAGTGAGTTCCGGCATTCCTTTCCCACACGATGCGCATCCCTTGCAGCGTCAGATCGACATTCACATGATCGATGACCGTCGTCTCCGGCGCGATGACGACCGCAAGGCCGCCCGTCGCCACGCACACGGCCGCGCCGCCAAGCTCCTCGCGCATCCGCCGGACCAAGCCTTCCACCATGCCGACATAGCCGAAGAAGAGTCCGGACTCCATCGCGCCCACCGTCGTCCGGCCGATCACCCGCTCCGGTTTCCGCACATCGATGCGTGGCAGCCGCGCGGCACGTTGAAACAGCGCGTCGGCGGAAATCGTCACGCCGGGGCAGATCGCGCCGCCCAGATACTCGCCGTTGCCGCTCACGGCATCGAGCGTGGTCGCGGTGCCAAAATCACACACCACGAGCGGCGTCCGCGCCGACGCGCCGTACAGCTCGTACGCCGCAATCGCGCTGACGATGCGATCGGCGCCCACCTCGGAAGGATTTTTGTAGAGAATCGGCATCCCGGTGTTCGTCGCCGGATCGACCACGAGCGGCGCGCGCGCAAAGTAGCGCTGCACCATCGTCGTCACGGTCGTCGTGAGCGGCGGGACGACCGAGCCGAGCACGATGCCGTGGATGTCGGCGCGATTGATCTTGCCGTTCGCGAACAAGCCTTCCACGAGCAGACCGAGTTCGTCGGCGGTCCGCTCGCGCAGCGATTGCAACCGCCAACTGCACATCAACTCCGCGCGCTCGAAAACACCGAGCACGATGTGGGTATTGCCGACGTCGATCGCGAGCAGCATAGATCCCTTAGTCCCAGCGCACTTCGCCAGCCGTCAGATGTTCGAGCCCCTGTTCCGTCTGCACGATGAGCGCGCCGCTGGCGTCGATGTCCACCGTGGTGCCGTGACGAAGCCCCGACGGCGCGTCCCAATTGACGCGCGCCTGACGGCTTCCCGGCGCGCGACGGCGCCACGCGTCGAGAATAGCATCGTACGCGCCGCCCACCAGATCGCGATACCGGCGATCGAGCGCGGCAAGCGTCTCGGCAAACAGCACGCCGCGATCGACCGGACGTCCCAGCTCTGTTTCAAGCGCCGTCACGCGGTCGGCCAGCTCTGGCGGATACGAGGCGCCCTGCACGTTGATGCCGTAGCCAAGCACCACCGCCTGCAGCGACGGATGCCCCGGCGCTGACACGCCTTCCGCCAGAATGCCGGCCAGCTTGCGGCGGCCGACGAGCAGATCGTTCGGCCACTTGATGTCCGCGCCGAGTCCCGTCGCGCGCTCGACGCCTTCCGCGAGCGCGACGCCAGCGGTGATTGTCAGAAGCGACGTCGCGCGATCGGGCGCGTGCGCGGCACGCGACGGCATCATCACCACCGACACATACAACCCGGCGCCCGGCGGCGAAAACCAGCGCCGTCCGCGACGGCCGCGTCCGTTCGTCTGCGATGCCGCGACGACGACGAGCCCTTCGCACGCGCCTGACGCCGCCACGTGCGCCGCGACATCGTTTGTCGATCCGGTTGTCTCGAAGTAGAGCGTGGATGAACCGAGGAGATGCCGTTGCGGCGTGACGCGATGCCACGCCTCGGCCAGATCGTCCGGTAACGGCAACGCGCCCGGAAACGAGGCGATGGTCATTCGAGTGTGATCTCGAAGCTGAGATCGACCGCTTTTGCCGAGTGCGTCAACGCGCCGACCGACACGTAGTCCGCGCCGGTCTCGGCCAGCGCTGGCATCCGATCGAGCGTCACGCCGCCAGAGATCTCCACCTTCGCGCGGCCACGCGCCTTCCTCGTCGCGATCTGAATCTCGTCGAGCGGCAGGTTGTCGACGAGCACGATGTCCGCGCCCGCGGCAATCGCCTCGTCCACCTCCGCCAGCGATTGCGCTTCGACTTCAACCGTCATCCCCGGCGCCGCGGCGCGCGCGCGCGCCACGGCCGCGCCGACCCCGCCCGCCAGACGCGCGTGGTTGTCCTTGATGAGCACCGCGTCGTACAACGCGAACCGATGATTCGTCCCGCCGCCCGCGGTCACGGCATATTTTTCGAGCGCCCGCAACGTGGGCGTCGTCTTTCTGGTATCGAGCACGGTGATGCGTCCAGCCGCGACGGTCACAAACGCGCGCGTCAGCGTCGCGATCCCCGACATGCGCTGCAGGAAGTTGAGCGCCGTGCGCTCGCCCACGAGCAGCGTGCGCGCCTTGCCCGACACCTCCGCGACAACCGGGCCCGCCTCAACCGCGTCACCATCGTGCCGCATCGCGTGGATGCGCACGTCCGCCTGCAGTTGACGGAATGTCTCGAACGCGACATCGAGTCCAGCGATGACGCAGGAGGATTTCGCCAGGAAAATGCCGCGCGCCTCCTCGTCCGGATCGACGGTGGCCGCCGTCGTCACGTCGCCGCTGCCGACATCTTCGGCGAGCGCGCGCGACACGAGATCGCGATACGTCTCAGGCGGGAGCGGGCGCATCGTATCCGGTCACGTCGAACGCGCGGACCTCGCCGTCCTGCACGTCGAAGCGCTGCACGCGAAGCGCCGACTTGAGATCGGCTTCGACGACAGACATCCACTCGCGCGCCACAGGCTCCGCCGTCACGCTGACGCTCACAATTGGCACCTTCAGCGGCTGCTTCGCCTCCGATCGATGCTTCCGCACTTCGAACAGCACCGTCGTCGCCCACTCGAAGATTTGACGATCGCGTTCGGCTGCTTGAGGATCGGCAATGAGCGCTTCGATCTCCGCGCGCGTCGGCCACGCGGCACGGTGCACGGACCCCTCACGCCACCACGACCAGACTTCTTCAGTCACAAAAACGAGGAACGGCGCGAAGAGCCGCAACAGCACCGAGAGCGCCGCGGCGAGCGCCGCATTCGCCGATCCCGCCGCCTCCGCGCCCTGTTCGCCGTAGCGGCGTCCCTTGACGAGTTCGAGGTAGTCGTCGCAGAAGCGCCAGAAGAACTCTTCGGTCCGCTGCAGGACGCGGGCGTAGTCGTACGCCTCCAGATCGCGCGTCGCCTCGTCGACAAGCTGCGCGAGCGCGTGCAGCATCGCGCGATCGACGGCATAGACGACCGGCCCCTGCGGCGTCGCGTTCGACAGCGCGAACTTCGACGCGTTCAGCAACTTGATCGCCAGACGCCGCCCCACGCGCATCTGGTTCGTGTCGAACGCGGTATCCGTCCCCGGCCTGCCGCTTGCCGCCCAGTACCGGACGCCGTCCGATCCATGTTCTTCAAGGAGCGCCATCGGCGTGACGACGTTGCCTTTGGACTTCGACATCTTCTTGCGATCGGGGTCGAGCACCCAGCCAGAGATCGCCGCGTCCGTCCACGGCAGCGAGTGCTGTTCGAGTTCCGCGCGCAGCACCGTCGAGAAGAGCCACGTGCGGATGATGTCGTGCGCCTGCGGACGAAGGTCCATGGGAAAGGTGCGCGCGAAGAGATCCGGATCGTCCGGCCAGCCGCACACAATCTGCGGCGTCAGCGAGGATGTCGCCCAGGTATCCATGACGTCGGGATCGCCCGCGAATCCTCCCGGCACGCCGCGCTGGTCGGCCGTGTAGCCGGATGGCACATCCGTCGACGGATCGATCGGCAGCCGCGTTTCCTCCGCCACGATCGGCGCCTCGTGTCTGACGCGGCCATCCTTGTCGATCGGATACCAGAGCGGAAACGGGACGCCGAAGAAGCGTTGACGGCTGACGCACCAGTCGCCGTTCAGTCCGTTGGTCCAGTTCTCGAACCGCGACTGCATGTAGGCCGGATGCCACTCTAATGCCTTGCCGCGCGAAAGCAGCGCGTCGCGGTACGCGAGGGTCTTGATGAACCACTGCCGGCTGGTGACGATTTCAAGCGGACGATCGCCCTTCTCGTAAAACTTGACCGCGTGCGTAATCGGCCGCGGCTCGCCAATGAGATCGCCGCTCGCGCGCAACTGCTCGACGATCTTCACGCGCGCCTTCGCCGCCGACAGGCGCGTCAACTCGTCGTAATGACGCTGCGCCCGATCCGCATCCATCGACGTCCAGCCCGGCTCACCCCACGTCACGGGACGAAGCGTGCCGTCAACCTGCACCACCGCGCGGACATCGAGCGACAGCTCGCGCCACCAGGTGACGTCGGTGATGTCGCCAAAGGTGCAGATCATCGCGATGCCGCTCCCCTTTTCAGGATCGGCCAGCGTGTGCGCCTTCACCGGCACCTTCACGCCAAAGAGCGGCGTGATGACCTCACGGCCAAAGAGCGGCTGATACCGTTCATCGTCCGGATGCGCGACCAGCGCGACGCACGCCGGAATCAGCTCCGGGCGCGTCGTTTCAATTTCAACAGCGCCACCATCTGGACGCGCGAAACGGATCCGGTGATACGCGCCGGGGAGTTCGCGATCTTCCAGCTCGGCCTGCGCGACGGCTGTTTTGAAATCGACATCCCACAGCGTCGGCGCTTCGACCTGATACGCGTCACCGCGCTGCAGCAAGCGGAGAAACGCCAACTGCGACACACGCTGCGCGCGCGTGCCGATGGTGGCGTACGTCATCGACCAGTCGACCGACAGGCCGAGATGTTTCCACAGCGCTTCGAACACCTTCTCGTCTTCGCGCGTCAGCGCGGCGCAGAGCTCAATGAAGTTCGGACGCGACACCGAGATCGGCTGCTTGCCGGGCGCGGGCGGCACAAATCCCGGCTGATACGGCAGTGACGGATCGCACCGCACGCCGTAGTAGTTCTGCACGCGCCGCTCGGTCGGCAGGCCGTTGTCGTCCCATCCCATCGGATAGCAGACGGCTTTCCCCTTCATGCGCTGGAAGCGGGCGATGACGTCGGTGTGCGTGTAGGAAAAGACGTGACCGACGTGCAGCGATCCGCTCACCGTCGGCGGCGGCGTGTCGATGGCGTACACCGCGTCTCTGGTTTTCGTGCGGTCGAATTGGTAGACGCGGTCCGCCTCCCAGCGAGGAATCCACTTGGCTTCCAACCCTTCGAGCGCGGGTTTCTCTGGCAGGACGAGACGGGTGGGATCGAGGTGTGTGAGCGGCGACGACGAACCGGGCATCCGTTGATCTTATGTGATGTTGCGCGTGTTCCGCTCGAACTCTTCGGCAACAAGACGCTCGACGGTCTCTGGCGCCACGGGACCGGCCGCCTCCGTCCCCGCGCTCTTCGCCAGACGTTCGAGGACGCGCCGCGTCACCTGCTCGATGAGCGCGTCGGTCTCCGCCGGAGCCGCGCTCTCAACCCTACGTTCGGCGGCATTTGGCGCGGGCGGCTGTTCCGTCTCGCGCGGCGATTCCTCGTCGTTCGCCAGTGGCGCTGCGGCGTACCCCACCGCGACGCGCGTGGCAATCGCCCGATCGAGCTGCGAGAAATAATCGTCGAGCGCGGCGGTCTCTGCCGTTCGCGGCAACGTCTCCACTGGTATTGCGGCAGGACGTGGACGCGCGACGAGATCCGTAATCTCGGCGATGAGCGCGGCTGGATCGAGCGGCTTCGTCAGCACACCGGCGGCGCCAACCGCCGAGGCGCGTGCCTCCTCCGCTGGTTGAAAGGCACTCGCCATCAACAGCACCGGCACGTGCGACAAGGTAGACGAACGATGCACGTGACTGGCGATGTCGTAGCCGCTCACGCCAGCCGTGTCGATATCGGCGAGCACGATGTCCGGCGGCGTGGCGTCAATCATCCGTACCGCTTCGTCGCCGTCGCTGGCGGAAACAACGTTGATGTCGCGGCCGGCGAACATTAACGCGATGAGCCGCCGCACGGCCAGGTTGCCGTCGGCAACGAGAAGCGTCGGCACGGTCAGTTCCTCGCGCGCACGTGACTGGTGATGAAGTCGATGATCTCCTGCATCGGCGTGCCGGGCAGAAACACGCCGCGGATGCCCATCGCCTTCAGCCCCGGAATATCGACGTCGGGAATGATCCCGCCAAGGACGACCAGCACATCGTCCAGCCCTTGTTCCTTGAGGAGCGCCATGAGACGCGGCGCGATGTGATTGTGCGCGCCAGACAGAATCGAGAGACCGATGACATCCGCGTCTTCCTGCAGCGCGGCGGCCACAATCTGCTCCGGCGTCTGCCGCAGCCCCGTGTAGATCACTTCCATGCCCGCGTCGCGCAGCGCCCGGGCAATCACTTTCGCGCCCCGGTCGTGTCCATCGAGCCCAGGCTTGGCGATCACCACCCGCAATTTACGCATACCGTTCAATCATCCTCGTCATCACACCGGCTGGACCACAGAAGCGCCCGTCAGCGTTTATATCATCGGCTGTTCTTCGTATTCGCCCCAGACGTCCCGAAGCGCCTGACACATCTCGCCGACCGTCGCATCCGCACGCACGGCATCGAGAACGAGCGGCAAGAGATTGTCCGTCCCGGCGGCGGCGGCTTTTAGCGCATCGAGCGTTTTGCTGACGCGCTTCGCATCGCGTGACGCGCGCACAGTGTCGAGACGCGCCTGCTGTGCCTGCGCGGCCTGTTCGTCGATGTACAGCGTCGGCACCGGCTGATGTCCAGCGTCGACGAACTCGTTGACGCCGACGAGAATTTTCTCGCGTCGCTCGACCGCCTGCTGAAACCGGTAGGCGCTCTCCGCGATCTCGCGCTGTGGAAAGCCTTGCTCGATGGCCGCGACCATGCCGCCCATCTCGTCGATCCGCGCGAAGTAGCGCCGCGCCTCGTCGATCATGTCGCGGGTGAGCGCCTCGACGAAGTACGAACCGCCAAAGGGATCGACATCGTTCGTGAGGCCGCTCTCACAGGCGAGAATCTGCTGCGTCCGCAACGCCAGCGTCGCCGCTTCTTCGGTCGGCAGCGCCAGCGCCTCGTCGAGCGAGTTCGTGTGCAGCGAGTTCGTGCCGCCAAGGACCGCCGACAACGCCTGCAGCGCCGTGCGCACGACGTTGTTGTACGGCTGCTGAGCGGTGAGCGAGACGCCCGCCGTCTGCGTGTGAAAGCGCAGCTTCCACGACCGCTCGTCACGCGCGCCGCACCGCTCGCGCATCGCCTGCGCCCAGAGCACGCGCGCCGCGCGGTACTTGGCGATCTCCTCGAAGAAGTCGCTGTGCGCGTTGAAGAAGAACGACATGCGCGGCACGAACGTGTCGACGTCGAGCCCCGCCTTGATGCCCCACTCGACGTACTCGATGCCGTCACGGAGCGTGAACGCCAACTCCTGCGCCGCCGTCGCCCCCGCTTCGCGGATGTGATAGCCGCTCACGGAAATCGTGTTCCACCGCGGCACCTCGTCGCGGCAAAAGGCAAAGAGATCGGTGATGAGCCGCATCGACGGACGCGGCGGGTAGATGTACTCCTTCTGCGCGATGAACTCTTTGAGGATGTCGTTCTGCAGCGTCCCGGACAAGCGGTCCCACGCCACGCCTTGCCGTTCGGCGACCACGAGATACATCGCGAAGAGGATCGCGGCTGGCGCGTTAATCGTCATCGACGTCGTGATGGCGCCGAGATCGATGCCGTCAAAGAGCGTGGCCATATCCTCGACGGTTGCGACGCTCACGCCGCACTTGCCCACTTCGCCAAGCGACACCGGATCGTCCGGATCGCGCCCCATCAGCGTTGGCAGATCGAACGCGACGCTCAGGCCCGTGCCGCCAGCGGCAAGCAGCGCCTTGTACCGGCCGTTTGTTTCAGCAGGCGTCCCGTACCCCGCGAACTGACGCATGGTCCAGCGCTTGCCGCGATATCCCGAGGCGTGGATACCGCGCGTGTAGGGATACGCGCCCGCGACGCCAATATCACGCGCCGGATCGACGTCGGCCACATCCTCGGCGGCGTAGAGACGTTCGATCGGCCGGCCAGAGATGGTGGTAAAGGAGACCGCCCGCTCGGGGCTTTTCGCGAGCGCCGGCGCGAGCGTGTCGCGCGCCCACCGCGCCTTCCCGGTCCCCGTCGCAGTTTTCATCGAGTGCCATTATATTTAGGCGATTATGACGATTCACGGACCTGTCTTCTCGGCCATGCTGCAGGAGTTCGACGGCGCGGCCCGCTTGCTCAATCTCGAATCGGGCATCTGGAAAATCCTCACGCACCCGAAACGCCAGATCACCGTGTCGTGTCCTGTGCTGATGGACAACGGCGAGATCGAGGTCTTTACCGGCTACCGCGTGCAATACAACATCACGCTCGGCCCGGCGAAGGGGGGCATCCGCTATCACCCCGACGTCACGCTCGACGAGGTGACGGCGCTCGCCGCGTGGATGACGTGGAAGTGCGCCGTCGCGCACATTCCGTTTGGCGGCGGCAAAGGGGGGATCATCTGCGACCCGACGCGGATGTCGCGCCGCGAACTCGAAGCGCTCACGCGCCGCTACGTCGCGGAAATCATCGACGCGATCGGCCCGGAAAAAGATGTCCCGGCGCCAGACGTCAACACCAACGATCAGGTGATGGCGTGGATCATGGACACCTACAGCATGCACGTCGGCCACACCGAAACCGCCGTCGTCACCGGCAAGCCGCTCGAACTTGGCGGATCGCTCGGCCGGAAAGAGGCGACCGGACGCGGCGTGATGATCGCGACGCGCGAGGCGGCGACACATCTTGGCTTCGACATCAAAGGCGCCCGCATCGCCATTCAGGGGTTCGGCAACGTCGGATCGATGTCGGCGCGGCTGCTGCAGGAGGCCGGCGCGACGATCGTCGCCATCACCGACTGGAAAGGGGGCGTCTATAACGCCTCCGGGCTCGACCTTGCCGCCCTCAGCGAGTACGTGCGGCAGCACAACACTGTCGCCGGTTTCCCGCAGGCGGAAGCGCTCACAAACGATCAGCTGTTTGCATTAGAGGTCGACGTGTTGGTGCCGGCGGCGCTTGAAAACCAGATCACCATGGAGAACGCGCCGTCGATCCGCGCCAAGGTTATCGTCGAAGGCGCCAACGGACCGACTCGGCCGGACGCGCACATGCACCTCCACGAGCGCGGCATCATGGTCGTGCCGGATATCCTCGCCAACAGCGGCGGCGTCACCACGTCGTACTTCGAGTGGGTGCAAAACCGCTACGGCTACTTCTGGACGGAACAGGAAGTCAACGATCGCCTCGAACACAAGATGTGCGAAGCGTTCAACGCGGTGCTGAAGACGGCGACGAAATTCAACGTCGACCTGCGCACCGCCGCCTACATGGTGGCGATCGATCGCGTCGCCGCCGTCACCCGCGTGCGCGGCATGTACGCGTAACCGCGTGAAGGACTTCGTTCTCTCGCCGATCCGCCGCCTGGCGTTGGCGGCCACACTCGCTCCCGCGCTGCTTTCATCAGCGCCCGCGTTCGCGCTCGATTGCAGCCGGGCCACAACCGCAAGCGAGCAGGCCATCTGCGCGGACGGCGCGGCGCGCGACGCGGACATGGCGCTCGGCAAGGTATTCGAGACAGCGCGGAGCGCAATGCCAGCGAACGAACGGACCGCGCTTGTTGCCGCCGAGCGGCGCTGGATCGAACGGCGTGACGCAAACTGCGCCACGGCCACGGGCTCTGCGCTCTCAGCATGCCTCCGTGACGAGACGAACGCCCGCATCGCGTACCTGACAGGCGCGCCGATGGCCGGCGCGGGCTCACCACATGCGCTTGTCCCCTTTCTCCGGCAGCAGCAAGGAGGCAAGGGACGAGCCGACATCAACATTCAGCTTCTGCGTTTCGCGGCGCCGGCCACGGCCGGAGAGAAGGCGTTCAACGCGGAGATCACCAGGCTGGCCCGGACGCACGAGCCTGAAAAAGACGACCCGCAAGCCGACCATTTCACCTTCGAATGGTCGATGACGCTGCCCTATGCGTCGTCGCGTCTCATCTCCGCGCATGCCAGCGGCGCCCTGTATACCGGCGGCGCGCATCCAAATCAGTTCACCGCGAATTTCAATCTCGATGTCAGACGCCAACATCTGCTGACCTTCAACGATCTCGTGGCGGCGCCCGCGGCAAAGACGATCGTTGCGCTGTGCATGGAGCAGGTCTCCGAGCAGAAGCGCGAGCGGTCCGTCAACGAGCACTGGAGCGATGTGCCGCAGGCGAGCATCGATACGATCGCCGAAGCCACCAACGACCTCAAAGCGTGGAGCTTTGGCAAAGACACGGCCACCATCGACTACGACCCTTACGCCGTCGGCTCCTACGCCGAGGGAACCTACACCTGCAAAATTCCCTACACCACCCTCAGACCGCTCGCCAAACCAGACTTTCCGCTGCCGTGATTAGGATGCACGCTCAGGGCGTCACGCGGAAGGCGAGGCGATCTTCAAGTGTCACACCTTTCACCGAGGCGTATGTGTCAATCACGTAGTCGCCGCTTGCGAGGAGCGTCAATGGAAGCTCGATCTCGTAGAGCCCGTCATGTCCATCGACCGGGGTGACGCGAAGATCGCGGAGCGTTGACCCGAAGGCGGTTTTCAACTGCACCACCGGGAGCGCATCGGCCTCGCCCACGACAGGGATGCGAATGATCAGCGTTTCGGCACGGCTGAAGCGCCGGCTCGTGGTCGGCGCCGCGGACGGATCGTCCCGAATCGCCTTCAACTCGCGCACGGTCCGCGCGCGAAAAATCTCCGGCGCATTGATGGCGCCCTTTGCGGTGTACGCCGCAATCTCCAACTCGCGCACCTCGTGATCGAGCACGCGCGACGAGGAGTCCTCGATCGCAAGCTGCACCAGCACGCGTCCGGGCGGCGCGCTGAAGGTGGCGCGCATGGACGGCGACAGGCTGCCGTCGAACAGTCGCGCGCCATCGAGCGCGGTCACCGACATCGTGACGCGCGCCGGCGGAGCCGACGGCGTGCGCGCGCGCGATCCGCCACGCCCGGGCGGCACGGACGCCGGCTCCCACGCGACGCTGACCTCGGTCGTGCCGCTGCGCTGCTGCACCATGCCGAACCAGGTCTCGATCAACGGGCTCGTCCGGCGGACGCTGCGCCCGGCCACTTCGCCGAAGTCAGGCGGCTTCGGCGGAGGGAGGGGCGCGGGCAACCAGTACGACGATCGCGCGCGCAGGTGGATCGCCGCCCTTGCCGCAGTCACCTCGATCTCGTGCAAGCGATCGTCGCCGGGCGACACTGTAGATGCCAACGTCGCCACGAAGTAGTCGCTCCCCTCGTCGAGCGCCTGCTGTAAACCTGCGCCGACCTTCGCGCGAGGAATCACCTGACCGGAGGTTGTGGTCGCAAGGTGCGTCAGTGCCGCCTGCGTCGCCGCCTCCTCCTCGCTCGGCGCGGAGTCGTCTCGACCAGCCGTGGCGTCCGCGCCAGTCACCATGTCAATCGGATACACCGCCACATGACCACGATTGGCCGCCGCGGCGGCGCCATCAGGTCCGGGCATCGGGATGTCTCGACGCGGTCCGACGCGGGGCATCTCTTCGGTGACGACAAACAGCGTCTTCCGCGCCGTCCCGGCCTGTCCGGCGGCGCGCGTCAGCGCATTAAGCGCCGAGACGGCAATCTGCGATCTCGCGGCGCGAATTCTCGACTCGGTTCCGGCGATGAAATCGCGCTCGAAGGCCGTGCGCGGCGCAAAATCGCCACGGCGCGGCGCGAAGCTCTGAATCTCGGCGATCGCGCTGGTTTTGTCGGTTGTAAAGGTGATGTCGATGAGCGAATCGAGCGGCTTGATGACGGCGACGAGGTCGCGCGGCCCGAGCGTGTGCTGCACGAAGGTCAGCAGCGCGTCGCGCACGGCGTCAGCCGCCGCGCCCGGCGTGACGTGAAATTCGTCGAGGAAAATACCGACGACGCGCGGAGGAATCTGAACGTCGTCTGTCGTCCCGGAAGCGCGAACCCGTTGCAGTTCGGTGACCGGCACGGACACATCACCTTCGGTCACCACCACGTCGACCACGGACAACCGATCGAGGGCGCGGCCGCTGGCATCCGTCGCAACGATATCGACCGTGGTCTGCGTCTCTGCCCCGGCGGCGCTGAGCGCAACGCTCAGCACGAGCGGAACGAGCATCGCGATCCCGCGCGGCATGGGACGTTAGCTCGTGATCCGGAACCCGATGACTTCCTGCGTGGGCGCCGCCGCGCCACCCTTGGCCGCGATCTCCACCAGATACTCTCCCGGCGGAAGCGTCGTCAGCGTCAGGTCGATATCGTGCGCGCCATTTCCTTGCGGCGCATCCGTCACCGGCACGGTGGCAATCGGCTGCCCGCCACGATTGAGAATGCGCGCCGTCAGCGCCGGCGCCGCGTCTCCGG
>JAISPN010000174.1 GCA_031274845.1 Acidobacteriaceae bacterium | reverse complement strand
AAATCCGCATCGCCTATCATCGTCGCCACGCCGTCGGCGTTGTCGGTGGCGCCGACGCCGGTGTGCCACGAGTCGAGGTGCGCACCGAGCATGACGACTTCGTCGCGCAACGCGGGATCGGAGCCCGGCAGTTCGGCAATCACGTTGTAGGCGCGTCCGGCTTCGCTGGTGTCGAACGTCGCGTCGACGCGGACGCGCAACTTCACCGGGATGTTCCGCTGCAGCATGCGCGCGATCATGTTGTAGTGCTCGCCCGACAGCGTCACCGTCGGCACGCCGTCCGCGCCCGCGTCGCGTCCCGTGACAAACACCGTTCCGTGCTCGCCGATGCTCGGCTTGATGACGGCGCCCACGCCTGCGGCGTGCAGCGTGGCCGCAATCCGCTGCGCTGCCGACGGTCCGCTCGGGCGCGGCGTGGCAGGACGGCCGACGCTCGTTGCGTACGCCGCGGAGTTTGCGACGTAGCTCTCCTCGCTTGGCTGCGGTCGATCCTTGCGGACGAACGTGTCCATCATCGGCTGCGTCATCACCAGCGCGCCCTTGAGCGTCGATGTCATCGCCGCGACCGCCTCGGGTGTCTTGCCGCCGATGAAGACCGGCGCGGCGACGATCTCGCCATTTGTCGACGGCGACCAGCCATCCGCGTAGCCGATGAGCGGCAGATAGCGCGGCTCGACCATCTCCACGACGAGATGATTGAGCGTCCAGCCACGGCCGAAGTCCCACGATTCGAGCCGGGGATTCGACATCCCGATCTCGGTGAGCCGCCCCTTCACCCAGTTCGCCGCCTGACGGTGCGCTGGCGAGGCGGTCAGACGCGGACCGATATCAATCGTCAAGTGCTCGAAGTCCGCCGCCGCGCGCGATCGCGCATCGCTTTCCGCGCGCATGCGCGCGAAGGCGGGATCGCCGCTCTGCGCGACAAGCGTCGCGCTGATGAAACCGCCCACGACCACGAACGCCATTGCGCGCTGCCAGTTCATGCGATCTCCTGTTCCTCGCCGGATCATGCGGCGAGCGGTCTCTGGTTACCGACTCTGAAGTAGTTGCTGCGCGGCCGGAAAGCGTGGCTCGATGTCGACCGGCACATCGTTCAACTTGTCGAGCAAGGCTTGCACTTGCGGGCGGACGACGCCGAGCCGGTCGCCAAGCGCTTTGGCTTTGTCGTAATTGCCTTCGGCCTGAATCGTCATGATCTCGCGCGTGAGGCCAATGACGCCGTCGCGGATCTTCTGCTCGTTGACGGCAAACGTCCCGTCGCTGCCGATGGTGAACGCGCCCTCGTCCAGCAGGTAGTTCATCTGCACGGCGATCCCTTTGCCGTGCGCCTCGTCAATCCCGAACCGGATCGACCGGAAGCACGAGGCGAGGAACGTCGTGTACAGCGTCTCCTGCATCGACTTCGGCACGACGCCCTTGTCGATCATCAATTGCAACGCAAACAAGCCGGAGATGTCGGCCTTGGCTTCTTCGAGGAAGCTCGACGCGTCCCGCATCTCCTTGCGCACCGTCGTCTCTCGGCCGTTGACGGTGATGTTGTGCGGGCCAAGGCCGTGCATCATCTCGTGGACGACGATGTGCGTGAAGAAGGCGTCGAACGAGACGCGCGATTGGTCCGCGGGCGACAGGACGATCTTCGAGATGGGAATGAGCGTCTTGGCGAACTTGGCGTCCTGCACGTTCTTGAGCATCACGCGCTTGGCGCCCTTCGCTTTCAGCACGCGCTCGTCGTTCGGCAGGTTGAACGCCGCCGTCTGCACGCCACGATTCGCGTCCCCTGACGCGTAAATCTGGTTGACGACCACGAGCGGCGCCAGCGCGCCCAGCGCTGGATTTCTGAGCGACGGATCGATCGGCAGGCGATTCTCGATCTCCTGCAACTCGCCGCTGAACTTCCGCAGCTTGGCGGTCTCCTCTTCGTCCTGCACGGTGATGAACGATTCGAACGCCGCCTTGTAGTTGAAGAACTCGTCTTCGTAGACCTCGTACGGACCAATCGTCGGCTCGATCGCGCCTTGGAGTTCCATCCAGGCGACGTCACTGTCGTAGTAATCGTTCGAGAGGAACGCCTCCGCGCGGGTCGTGAGATAGCGCTTCAGCGTCGGCTCCGTCGCAAGCGCGGCCGCCTCGCGGAGCGCGGTCGCCATGCGCGTCAGCTCGTTCTGATATTCGACGCTGTAGGGAACGACGGTGAACTGTCCGTTGGCGTCGCGACGGATGACCGAGAAAAATCCGGTCGCGGCCGCGCGCTGCGCCTCTGGCAGCGATGCCATCCAGCGTTCGATCTCCGCCTTCGTCGCGCCTTCAGGATAAAAACTTCCGCCGGCCGGCTTGGCTGGCGCGCCGGCAATGAACGGCGCGTTGGCATCAAGACGCGACCACGGTCCCTTGTTGATGAGGAAGTAGTGCAACCGGTCGCGGCCATCGGCTGAATCGTCTCTGGCCAGATCCAGCAGCATCGCGTCGTTCCCCGACCAGACCTGCCGCTGAAACAGCGCGTCGATGGTTGTCGACGCGTCGATGAGCTTCGCAAGCAGCTGACGCTCGTCCGCCGACAGCTTCGAGAGGTCGGCGGTGATCTCGGTCGGCGCAAAGCGCGCTGTCATACGTTGAAGGTCGGTGGCGGATGGCACGCGCGCGCACGCGGCGCTCAGCACGGCCATGCACACACCGCAAAGCATCGAGGTACCGAGCAGTACATATTTCGTGAGCGCATGTTTCATAAGCGTGCCGTCAGTGAACGCCGCGAGATCCGTGCAGCGCGGCGGGGTCCGCGCCCATGCGGCGAATGGCTTTTTCCCACATCTGCTCCGCCGGCGTGTTGAACAGCAGTTCCTGATCGACGTCGCTCAGCAGCCACGCCGATTCTTCGAGTTCGCTTTCGAGTTGTCCCGGCGCCCACCCGGCGTAGCCGACAATCAGGCGCGTGCGCGGCGGCGGATTCGGTTCAAGCAGTCGCCGCAGCAGTTCCGGCGACGTCGAGAGCGACAGGCCGTCCGCGATGTCCATGCGCGCCGCGTCCGTCGCGCCTTTCATGTCGTGACCGAGCAGCATCCAGCTGTGTTCGGGCTCCACCGGTCCGCCGCTCCAGACTTGCAGTTCCTTCTCCGTCAGGCGATCGGTGTCGAGCGAGACGACGACGCGGCCCGCCGCGGTGATGGGACGATTGACGACGACACCGAAAGCGCCTTCGTCGGAGTGCTTACAGAGCAGAATGACCGTGCGCTTGAAGTTCGGATCGACCAGTTGCGGCATCGACACGAGCAGCATTGGCGCGAGCGATGTCTTTTTCGTCTCGCTCATGCCTGCTCCTTCGCGGTCAGATTCTTTCGCGCCACGGCGATATTTCGTCGCAGCCCCGCGAGCTTCGTCCGCTTCATCGGACTTTTGCGTAATGCCACCTGCAGAGCCTCATCAGACATCGCTTCGAAGTCTGCCACAGAACGCCCATCCCACGCAGCCCGGGGTTGCCACGGCCGATCCGGCGAAACGGCCGCCGTCAGATTCCAGGGACAGACGTCCTGGCAGATATCGCATCCGTACACAAACGTGCCGAGTAGCGGCGTCATCTCCGCCGGCAACTCGCCGCGATGTTCGATCGTGAGATAGGAGATGCAGCGGTTCGAGTCGAGTTCGCCCGGCGCCACCAGCGCGCCCGTCGGACACGCCTTCAGACATTCGGTGCAGGTGCCGCACTGGTCAAACGACGGCTCATCGATCTCAAGCGGCAGACTGCAGAGGATCTCGCCGAGAAACAGCCACGACCCAAGCTCCGGGTTGATGACGCAACTGTTCTTGCCGATCCAGCCGAGGCCGGCGTATTGCGCGTAGACGCGCTCCTGCACCGGGCCGGTATCGACGTAGGCGCGCGCGTCGAACGGTTCGCCGCTCACCTCGCGCATCCACGTCAGGAGACGATCCAGACGCTCGCCGATGACCTCGTGGTAGTCGTCGCCCCAGGCATACCGGGCGATGTGCGCGCGACCAGATTCGCGGCAGTGGGTGGAGTACGGACGGTCGGTGTTGTACACCGTCGCCGTCATGATGACGGTGCGCGCGGTGGGAAGAACGTGACGCACGTCGCTGCGCCGCTCGACCTGATCGGTCAGGTAACGCATCGATGCGGCGTAGCCACGCCGCACCCAGTCGGCAAAAAACGCGAGCTCGGGATGATCGACGGCCGGCGCAATTCCGCACAGGTCGAAGCCAAGCTCTTGCGCCTTGGCCTTGATGTCAGCGGATGTCATCGCACGCACCCGACGTGAGGGGTCGCTGACGACATCCGCGTGACGCGTTAGGCCTTGCCGATCAGTTGACGCAGCACGTACGGAAGGATGCCGCCATGCTTGAACGCGACGAGTTCTTCCGGCGTGTCGATGCGGACGAGCGCCGGGAACTCGATGGTCGTGCCGGAGGTGGCGCGTACGGTGATCGTCGCCGCTGGCGCAAGCGTCGCGCCGAGATTCGTGAACTCGAACACTTCCTTGCCCGTCAGACCAAGCGACGCCGCGTTGGCGCCCGGCTGGAACTGCAACGGAAGGACGCCCATGTTCACCAGATTGCTGCGGTGAATCCGCTCGAACGATTCCGCAATCACCACACGCACGCCGAGCAGCAGCGTCCCCTTGGCCGCCCAGTCGCGCGACGATCCGGAGCCGTATTCCTTGCCCGCAAGAATAACGAGCGGCACGCCCGCGGCTTTGTACTTCATCGCCGCGTCGTAGATCGACAGCACCTCGCCGCCGGGCTGATACGTGGTCCAGCCACCTTCCGTCCCCGGCGCCAACTGATTCCGCAGACGCACGTTCGCGAACGTGCCACGCATCATCACCTCGTGATTGCCGCGACGCGCGCCGTAGGAATTGAAATCAACCGGTTGCACGCCGTGCGCGATGAGGTACTTCCCGGCGGGGCTGTCTTTCTTGATCGACCCTGCCGGCGAAATGTGATCCGTCGTGATGCTGTCGCCCAGCACCGCCAGCGCGCGCGCGCCGGTGATGTCGGTGAGCGGCGCCGGTTCCAGCGTCAGATGCTCGAAGAACGGCGGGTTGCGCACGTAGGTCGAGTCGGCTTCCCACGCGAACCGATCGCCGGTCGGAACCGCGAGGCCGCGCCAACGCGCATCGCCACCGAAGACGTCCGCGTACTGCGTCTCGAACATCTCCGCCGTCACTGCTTTCCCTAACGTCTCCTGCACTTCGCGGGTCGTCGGCCAGATGTCGCGCAGGTAGACCGGCTTGCCGTTCTTGCCTGTGCCGATCGGCTCGCTCGTCAGGTCGATCGTCATCGTTCCAGCCAGCGCGTAGGCGACCACGAGCGGCGGCGACGCCAGATAGTTCGCGCGCACCTGCTGCTGAATGCGCCCTTCGAAGTTGCGATTGCCGCTCAAGACCGACGCGACCACCAAGCCGCTGGCGTCGATCTCCGCGCTGACCTCGTCCGGCAACGGTCCGCTGTTGCCAATACACGTCGTGCAGCCGTAGCCGACCAGGTTGAAGCCGAGTCGATCGAGGTAGGTGTCGAGACCGCTCTTCGCGAGATATTCCGTCACGACTTTCGATCCCGGCGCGAGGCTCGTCTTGACCCACGGCTGACGCGAAAGCCCCGCCTCGACCGCTTTCTTCGCCAGCAGCCCCGCCGCAATCATCACGCCCGGATTCGACGTGTTCGTGCAACTGGTAATTGCCGCAATCACGACCGAGCCATGCTCCAGTTGCGTTGCCGCCGGCGCGACGGCCACCGCCGTGCCAGCCGCCGGCTTCTTGATGCCGGCCTTGAGCGGTTCGAGCGCCGCCTGAAATCCCGCCTTCGCTCCCTTGAGCGGCACGCGATCTTGCGGACGCCGCGGTCCGGCGAGACTCGGTTCGATCGTCGCGAGATCGATCTCGATCGTCTCCGTGTAGAGCGGATCGGGATCGCCCGCGCGACTGAACATCCCCTGCGCTTTGGCGTACGCCTCGACGAGTTCGACACGCGAGGCGCGGCCGGAGAGACGCAGGTAGTCGAGCGTCATCTCGTCGATGGGGAAAATCGCGATGGTCGCGCCGTACTCCGGGCACATGTTGCCGAGCGTCGAGCGATCGGCAATCGTCAGGGTGCGCATCCCCGGCCCGAAGAACTCGACGAACTTCCCGACGACGCCGTGCTTGCGCAGCCGTTCGGTGATCGTGAGCACGAGGTCGGTTGCGGTCGCGCCTTCCGGCAGCACGCCGACCAGACGGACGCCGAGCACCGGCGGAATGAGCATCGAGATCGGCTGACCGAGCATCGCCGCTTCGGCTTCGATGCCGCCGACGCCCCAGCCCACCACGCCAAGGCCATTAATCATCGTGGTGTGCGAATCGGTGCCAACGAGCGTATCTGGATACGCGACCGGGCCATTTTCCGTTTCGTCGGAGACGATAACGCGCGCGAGGTATTCGAGATTGACCTGGTGCACGATGCCGGTGTCGGGCGGGACGACGCGGAAATTGCGGAACGCGTTCTGCCCCCAGCGAAGGAACGCATAGCGCTCCTTGTTGCGCGAGAACTCAAGCTCCGCGTTCAGTTGAAACGCGTTCGCCTGACCGAAGTAGTCGACCTGCACCGAGTGGTCGATGACTAGTTCGACCGGCTGCAGCGGATTCACCTTGTTCGGGTCGCCGCCGAGCCGCGCGATGCCGTCGCGCATGGCCGCCAAATCGACCACCGCCGGCACGCCGGTGAAGTCCTGCAGCAGCACGCGGGCCGGCGCGAACAAAATCTCGCGCTGGGCGGTACTCGTCACGTCCCAGCCTGCCAGCGCTTCGATGTCGGCCTTCTTGACGAAGCGTCCATCTTCGTGGCGCAACAGATTTTCGAGAAGAATTTTCAGTGAAAACGGCAGACGGGCGACGTTCGGGAATCCCTTGGCCTGCAGAGCAGCCAGGCTGTAATACTCGACGTCCTGTCCATCAACGGTGAGCGCGGCGCGGGTACCAAAGCTATCAGCGGTCGACATCGGACTCCTCGAAAAAGCGTGATCGTACTACACTCGCCCACCCTTCAACAGGTCGCGGATTTCCGTCAGCAACAGCTCTTCGCGCGTCGGCGCCACTGGCGGCACGGGCGCCGCGGTCTGGACGCGACGCATGCGGTTCATTGCCTTCACCACCAGAAACAACGCAAACGACACGATGACGAAGTTGATGGTCAGGCTGACGAAGGCCCCGATGTTCAGCGTGACCGCCCCGGCCTGCTTCGCCGCCATGAGCGTGACGTAGGGCGCGGGCGGATTGCCGTCGCGCAGCAACACGTACCGGCTGCTGAAGTCGATCCCGCCCGTGATGAGCCCGATGATCGGCGTGATGATGTCCGTCACCAGCGAGTTGACGATCGCCCCAAACGCCGCGCCCATGACCAGCCCCACGGCCAGGTCGACGACGTTCCCTTTCATGGCGAACTCTTTGAACTCTTTGAACATGCGTCACCTCACGGAGCGAATCATCTTCATGATCTGGTCATTGACGAACCGGGGCATGCCACGCGGGCAACTTGCCCGCCTTTGAAGCCCTCAATCGTTCAATCGCGCAATCACCACATGGCAACGACCAAACGACGAGACTCAGAACCGCAGGAAGAGTCCGATGCCGATCGCCGGCGTGGTGTGCGTGGCTCCGTCGAGCGAGACGCCGCCATTCATGATCTGCGCTCGCACGTCGCCGCGGAGGCCGAGGTTCTTGATCGACGCTCTCGGCGTGTCGCGGAGGAGGTACGAAGCGCCGCCGCCGACGTAGTACAAATGCCCGGTTTCGATAAGCGTGTTCCCCTCGTGCACGTCGCGCAGGTAGCCGACGCCCGCGGTCACGAATGGAGTGAGCCGTGTGGACGTCGATGGATGGAACCGGTATCTGACGCCAGCCTCGAACACGTACTGCCGCACCTGCTCCTGTGGCGCGCCCGACGCGTTTTCGACGTCACCCGTGATCGTCGTCGTCAGATTGCGGTTGGTGATGGACGTCCCGACGTCTGCCACGATCGCCGGCGTCAGATCGAAACCGAGGCGCATCCCTAAACCCGCGCCCGCATCGAGGCTGCTCGTCGACTTGAACACGACGCGCGTGCCGCCAGTTGGCGTCTTCTCCACCGCATCGACTTCGGCGAAGCTGACCGAGCCGGTCCATGTGAGTCCCGCATCCACTTCGAGACGGCTGGATGATTGCGCGGATACCGCCATAGGCCGCGCGAGCAGCGCCGCAAGAAAAATGACAGCAAGAACGGCGCGCTTCACTTTGGCACCACCGTGACGACAACATTGCCGCGATTGCCACCCTTGGGCACGACGACGAGTTGGTCGGCGTATTTGATCTGGAAGAGCACATCGACCGGATCGGTCACATCAAAGAAGCTCGTCACATCTACA
>JAISPN010000313.1 GCA_031274845.1 Acidobacteriaceae bacterium | reverse complement strand
GCCTCACAGCCATGGACGGCGTGATCGTCATCGACAAACCGAGCGGTCCGACCTCACACGACGTCGTGGCGCGGGCGCGGCGCGCGCTCCGGGAGAAGCGGGTCGGACACACCGGCACGCTGGACCCGCTCGCCAGCGGCGTGCTGCCGCTCGTCATCGGCCGCGCCACGCGGCTGGCGCGTTTTCTCACGGCCTCGCACAAAACCTACGACGCGACGATCCAGCTTGGCGTGACGACGGATACCGCTGATGCGCAGGGCGAACCTGTTGGCGATCCATTCGAGGGGCCGTGGCCGGTCGCCGCCGACGTGGATGCCGCGCTCGATCTGTTTCGCGGAACGTTTCCGCAACAACCGCCCGCGTATTCCGCCAAGAAGATCGACGGCGAACGGAGCTATCGCCTCGCGCGCCAAGGGCGCGCCGATCTCGCGCGGCCTGCGCCGGTTGAAGTGACCACCTTTGGTCTCGATCTGCTTCAAATTGAGCATCACACGATCGTCGTGCGCGTGCACTGTTCGGCGGGCTTCTATGTCCGATCGCTGGCGCACGATCTTGGCGAGCGCCTCGGCACCGGTGGACATCTGACCGCCTTGCGCAGAACCGGTAGCGGCGTGTTCACGATCGACAACGCGATTCCGCTCTCGCTCATTGACGACGCATCAGAGGCCGATCGACTGAGCGCCGCGCTGATTCCCCTGTCCGGGCTGCTTCACGACCGTCCAGCCGTCGTGCTGAACGACGAAGGAGACGTCCGGGCGCGGCACGGCCGCGACATCAGCGCGGAACATCTGGTCATGGGCGAGGAGGCACAGCGCCATCTGCCCGCCGCCACCTCATCTGACGCACCGATCCGGCTGCTCACCCAAACAGGCGATCTGCTTGGGCTGGCCCTGCGGAAACACGGGTCAGAGACTTTGCACCCGGCCGTTGTACTGGTGTAACATTTTGCTCTTGTTCGAGTCATAGATTTTCTGACATACGGCGTGTCCGGTGCCGGGAGTCTGAATCCCGGAAATTCTGGACCGCGCGTGGAGGCACTTTCGTGGCACTTTCCAAAGACCGCAAGACCGAGCTGATCGGCTCCTACCAGACGCACGACGTCGACACTGGCTCTCCTGAAGTTCAGGTGGCCATCCTCAGCGAACGCATCAGCTATCTGACCGAGCACTTCAAGTCGCACGCGAAAGATCATCATTCGCGCCGCGGTCTTCTCATGCTCGTGGGTCGCCGCCGCCGGCTGCTCGACTACCTCAAAGCCAAGGACGTCCAGCGCTACGCCGATCTGATCAAGCGCCTCAACATCCGCAAGTAGCGCGGACACTGTTGATCCGTTCTGTTTTGTTCCATTCACGATCTCATTTGGTGAAGTGCACGTTATGACGAGCCGCGAAGTTCAAGTTGGCCAGGGAACGCTCTCTCTTCAAACCGGCAAGCTGGCCAAACAGGCTGGCGGATCGGTCATTGTTCGTTTCGGTGATTCGGTCGTGCTGGTCACGGCCTGCCGCGCCGCATCGCCACGCGATGTCGATTTTCTTCCGCTGACGGTCGACTACCGCGAGTACACCTACGCGTCCGGCCGCATTCCCGGCGGATTCTTCAAACGCGAAGGCAAGCCCTCGGAAAAGGAAGTGCTCACGAGCCGCGTCATCGACCGGCCGATTCGCCCGCTCTTCCCGGGCGGCTGGCGCTACGAGACGCAAGTGATTGCGCTCGTGCTGTCGGCAGACAGCGCGAACGACACTGACGTGCTCGCCCTCACCGGCGCATCGGCGGCGCTCGCGCTCTCCGATGTCCCCTTCCAGAAAACCATCGCCGGCGTTCGCGTCGGTCTGGTCGACGGCCAGTATCTGATCAACCCAACGTTCGAACAGCGCAAGCAGAGCAAGCTCGATATCGTCGTCGCCGGCACGAACGAAGGCATCGTGATGGTCGAGGCGGGCGCCAAGGAAGTCAGCGAGGATCAGGTCGTCGAAGCGCTCGAAGCGGCGCACCGCGCCATCAAGCAGATCGTCGCGGTCATCGACGATTTGGCCAAGACGGTCGGCAAGACGAAGGTCGCGGTCACCAGCAAGGAGATCGATCCGGCGTTTGAAGCTGAGGTCGAAGGCAAGATCTTCGATCCGCTCGTCAAGGCGATGCGGATTCACGACAAGCTGGAAAACTACGAAACCGTCGAGCAGGTCATCACCGAGCACCTGGCCACCTATCCCGCGGACGCCGCCGACAAGAAGGCGGACGCGAAGACGGTGTTCAAGCACCTCAAGGAAAAGGCGCTCTACCACGAGGTGCTCCACAACGGCGTGCGTCTCGACGGCCGCAAGTTCGACGAGATCCGTCCGATCTGGATCGAGACCAGCGTGCTTCCGCGCACGCACGGCTCCGCTGTCTTCACGCGCGGCGAAACGCAGGCGCTCGTCACCTGCACGCTCGGCACCGCCGACGATGCGCAGAAGATCGAAACGTTCGAAGGGGAACAGTGGAAGAACTTCATGCTCCACTACAACTTCCCCCCCTTCTCCGTCGGAGAGGTCGGCCGCATGACCGGTCCCGGCCGCCGCGAAGTGGGCCACGGCGCGCTCGCCGAACGCGCGCTCGCCGGCATGATCCCGGGCGAGGAAACCTTCCCCTACACCGTCCGCATCGTCTCCGACATCCTCGAATCGAACGGTTCCTCGTCGATGGCGTCGGTGTGCGGCGGCACGCTGGCGATGATGGATGCGGGCGTGCCGATTAAGTCGCCGGTCGCCGGCATCGCCATGGGGCTCGTCATGGACGAGCAATCCGGCAAGTACGCGGTCTTGAGCGACATTGCTGGCGCTGAAGATCACTACGGCGACATGGACTTCAAGGTCGCCGGCACGGCCGACGGCATCACCGCGTTGCAGATGGACATCAAGGTGAGCGGCATCGCCACCGAGGTGATGCGCAAGGCGCTCGAACAGGCGCGCAAGGGACGCATGTTCATCCTCGGCAAGATGCAGGAAGCGCTCTCGACGCCGCGGCAGGAGATCTCCACGTTCGCGCCGCGCATCGTCACGATCCGGATTCCGGTCGACAAGATTCGCGACGTCATCGGACCCGGCGGCAAGATGATCCGCAGCATCATCGAGCGCACCGGCGTGAAGATCGATGTCGAGGACGATGGCCGCGTCAACGTCGCGTCCGCGGACGGCGCCTCGGCGCAGAAAGCGATCTCCATCATTCAGGAGCTCACCGCGACGCCTGAACTGAACAAGACGTATCTCGGCAAGGTGCAGCGCATCACCGATTTCGGCGCGTTTGTCGAGATCATGCCGGGCACCGACGGCTTGCTCCACGTTTCCGAGATTGCGAATCATCGCGTCAAGGACGTGCGCGACGAACTGAAGGAAGGCGAACAGGTCATGGTGAAGGTCATCAACATCGACCCCACCGGCAAGATCCGCTTGAGCCGCAAGGCGCTTCTGTCGCCCGAAGACGCCAAGCCCGCGTAAGCGCGTTACCGCGACGCCGCGAACTCTTTCGCGGCGGCAATCCTCTCTCTGGTGGGTGGGTGGCTGTAAAACAGCCACTCCACCACCTTCCCCGGATCTTCCTCCGCCAGACTCTGCTGCGAAAGACGCTTCATCGCCGACACAAACGCGGCAGGATTTCCCGTCAGCTCCAACGCGAACCGATCGGCCTTCCGCTCATGACGCCGTGACAGCGCGTGCGCGAGCGGCAAGAGCAGCACAGACACCGCGCCGGCGGCGAGCAGCAGCAACGGCACGCCCGCCACATCGTCAACGCCCGTCAGACCAAAGAGCGGCACGCCCACGCTGAGGCTTTTGGCCGCGACGAAACATCCCGCCATCACCAGCACGGTTTCAAACAGAATCCCTTTCCAGATATCGCCGTGGACGTGATGCGCGAGTTCGTGCGCCAGCACGACTTCGATCTCGTCCTCGCTGTAGTCGGCGAGCATCGTGTCGGACACGAGAATCCGGCGCGTCGCGCCAAGACCGGTCAGCGCGGCGTTGGCTTTCTTTGTTTTCGCCGAGAGCCCCCATTCGTACGCGCCGAGGACGCGCGCGCCGGCGCGATCGGCCAACCGCATCAGACGCACCCGCAGCGACTCGTGTTCGAGCGGACGAATCGCATAGAAGAGCGGCAAGAGCAGCACGGGGCCAAGATTGGCGAGCCCGACAATCAGCGCGGAAAAGGTGACACCGGCCGGCAGCCACCAGAGCGTCGCAAACCGGCGGATGAAGAAGTACACGACGAGCGCGGCCACGATACTGAGCGCGGCGCTGAGCGCCGTCCCTTTACAGGCGTCCGTCAGCCACCCGCGCAGGTTCTCTGTCGACAAGCCGTAGCGCCGTTCGAGGACGAACCCGCCATAGAGGTCGAGAGGAAACCGCGCCGCCTCGCTCACGGCAACGAGCAGCAGCACGTAGACGACGATGGAGAGCGGCGTCTCGAAAGTTCCAGACACGGATGACGCCGCCGACAGCGCCACATCGCGCATCGCGGCGCTGGCCCCTGACACCAGCAACGCGATGAGCAGCAGCCCCGACCAGACAAGCGCGACGGTAGAGACCGTG
>JAISPN010000312.1 GCA_031274845.1 Acidobacteriaceae bacterium | reverse complement strand
GCCCCGCCCCCCGTGGGTACAACAATGGCGCGAAACACAACCATCGAAACCGCGCGCCACGTCCCGCCTAACGCCACGCGCAACGCCAACTCTCTCATGCGCCTAGCAACAACCTCGCTCACAAAGGCATAGGTGCCGATCGCGGAAAGAAGCACCGCTCCAAAGCCAAAGATGCTCAGGATGCGGCTATAGAAATAATTTGTCGCCAGCCGCGCGTCGATGAGTGCCTGCAACGTCTGCTCTCGACTGCTCGCTTGCTGCGGATCGATGTCCGCAATCGACGATCTCAACAGCGTTCCAAGGCCATCACTCGCCTCTTTGGAACGAATGATGACGTAGCGAATCGCCTGGGTTGATTGCGTATACGGCACAAATACATCCTGGCTCGGCGCCGCCATGTCTCGATATCTCGCATCCGCCACGACACCAACAATCGTGTACGGTTGGGACGTCGCCCCGGGACGTCCCGTTTGAAATGAACGTCCCACTGCATTTTGCGCACTGGCGTACATCTTTTTCGCCAGTCCTTCACTGATGATTGCGACCAGCGGCTTGGTGTTATCGTCCGACTCATCAAACCCGCGGCCAGCGAGCATCTGGGTGCCGATCGCAGCAAAATAATTGGGTGTGATTGCCTCGTAATTCACGACCGGGTTTGCATCCACCGCTTCAGGCGTCTGCCCAGGCACGACATAGTGCATGTCGATCCCCACGGTTCCTTCGAGCGGTCTCAGAGCAACGCCCGCGGCCGCCGCAACCGATCGGTCGCTTTCGAGCCGATCAAGGAGCTGCTTGAAGAAGACGCGTCTCGATGGCGAATCGGGATAGCGCGTCCTGCTCAACGTGATGCCCGCCGTCAAGACATCGCGCCGATTAAAGCCTGTATTCACACGACTCAACTGAAACGTCGTCTTTAAAACCGAGGCGGTGACGATGAGCAGCGCGATCGTGACCGCAATTTCCGCCCCCACGATCGCGCGATTGAGGCGCAACAGCGTGATCCGGCCGATTCCACCTGCAGAAGCCGCTCTGAGCGCTTGAATGATTGTCGCTTCACCAAACGTCATCAGGGGCGCAAGGCTGGTGACGACTGTCACCGCAATCACGCAGGCCAGAACAAACAGCAACGCAGACCCATCGATCCGAGCGTTCTCAACCCTGACCATGTCGACCGGAGCGAATACAACAAGTGCGCGTACTATCGCGACCGCAACGAGCACGCCCGCCAGCGCCCCAACGCCAACAACAACCACGCTCTCGCTCAAGAACTGGGTTCTGAGACGGCCACGGTTCGCGCCAAGAGCCATCCGCGTGGCGATCTCTATTTCTCGTCCGATCGATCGCGATGCTAACAATCCGGCCAGATTGGCAGCCGCCACAACGAGCAGCACCAGGGCGCCTCCAAATAGGAGGATGGCCACCGTTGAACTCTGCCCGATGACGTAGTCCGCAATCGGGGTCAGCCGCACAACCCGGTCTTTGTTTCGTTCAGTGTCGGCGGTGGCCGAGATGATGCCGTTTAACTCGTCTCTCGCGCGGGCCATCTCAACCGAAGGACGCAGCTTTCCTAGAATCTGAAGGAATACAGCGGACCGATTGGTTGCCCAGTTCGCATTCGCGCCGAGCGGCGTGAACACGGACGCGCCCTTGGGAAACATGAACCCTGGGTGCAACACACCAATCACCGTGACTAACCGGCCGCTTAACTCAATCTGCGCGCCAACAATGCGTGGATCCGCACCAAGCATGTTCCGCCAGAAGTCATCCGTTACAACGACGACAGGAACTGCGCCAACGTTGTCATCCGCTGGCGTGAAGGTTCGACCAAGCCGTGGCTTCACGCCCAGGATTTCGAAAAAATCGGCGCTGACCGGCGTGCTTTCGACCTCGACCGGATCGCCACGCCCGGTCAACGTCACGCTGTACCCATAGACGGTTGTCGGCAACGCGGCAAGACGCTCAAAGCTCGTGGCGCGCTGCTGCCACTCCACAAACTCGGGATATGACAGTTCCAGCACATTCGCTGTACCACTCCGATCATTCTTCCAGCCGACAACGATCCGCTCTTGATCCTTGAAAGGCAGCGGCCTCAAGACAATGGCATTCAGGATGCTGAACAGCGCGGCGCTGACGCCAATGCCCACACCGAGCGTGCCAACGCAAAGCACGAAAAAGCGGGGTGCCCGTACCAGTGAGCGAATCGCCGCCATGACATCAAGCAATACAGCTCTCATAACATCTCTCGCTGGGGCGTTCGCGACATCGACGAAGCACACGCCCGGCACTCGCACGTTTGGGCCTTCGGACCGATACTTTGTCAATCAGCACGCAATGCGATCATGGGGTCCACTCTCGTGGCTCTCCTCGCCGGAACGTACGCCGCCGCCTCTGCGACGAGGAGCACCAGGACTGATAGCGCCACATAGACCAGCGGTTCCGCGGGCTTCACCTCGAAGAGCACGCGCTGCATCATTTGTGACACCGTTAGTGCGGCTACCACGCCGACGGCGATCCCTCCGAGCACGAGCCGGCGGGATTGGCCAAGGACCATCCGCATCACCTGTCCGGACGTAGCCCCGAGCGCCATGCGCAGACCGATCTCATTGACGCGAAACGCCACTATGTACGCCATCACGCTGTAGATCCCAAGAACCGCGAGCAGAAGCGCCAGCATCGCGAACGTCGCGAGCAGCATCAGCGCAAACTTCCGACCAGTTAAGGTATGCGCGATGCGTGTGGTCAGCGCTTCAGGTTGCACCAGAGGCACCGTGGGGTCCACCTCGCGCAGTGTCTCGCGGATCAGCGCGGCAACCGCCGCAGGACGGAGGCGGCTCCGCACGATGACATTAACCGGGCCTTCCGGGCGCTGCGACAGCGGAAGGAAGTATTCCGCCGTTGGAGGCGTGCTCAGGTTCTCGCTGCGGATGTTCGCAACGACCCCCACCACTTGCGCGGGCCGCTGCGCCGTCCCCGTGATGAGCGTGCGGCCGATCGGGTCTTCACCAGGGAAATGCTGGCGTGCGAATGCTTCGTTAATGATGACAACATCCGGAATGGTGACAACATTCGGCTCGCGCGCCGTATCCCGCTCGTCGAAGTCACGACCGGCACTGAGCGCGATCCGCAGCGTGCTGAAGTAGTGCGGCGACACAAGATGTCGGATCGCTGTGGCGCGTTCGCTCGGTGGCGGAATCGATCGACCGACCACCGCTACCGCCGTTGGTAGAAGGTTGCCAGCTGGTGGCACGTAGTTGCTCAGGGCGACAGACACGACGCCGGGGCGGGTTGCCAGCTGTTGAGACACCTGCTCGTAAAAATTGATCAGCTTCGGTCGTGAGTAACTGCGTGGCAATGCCATCTGGGCCGTGAACACGTCCTTCGCCTCGAATCCGAGGTCCACTCGTTGCAGCCGGCCGAAGCTGGTAAGCAGCAAGCCTGCGGCGATGAGCAGCACCAATGACAGCGAGACTTCGACCATGAGGAGACCGGCACGGATACGCTCGCCGACCCGCACGGAACCTTTGCCCGCGTGATTAAGGATCTCGGACACATTGACATCTGATGCCTGCATCGCGGGGAACAGTCCTGTGAGGATACCCGTGGCCAGCGTTACCATCAGGGCGAACACGAGTGCGAGGGGATCAAGGCGGATTTCGGCGACTCGCGGAATGAATCCCACGCCGAACACCACCAGGGCACGTAGTATCCAATACGCCAGCGACACTCCGATGACACCACCAAGCATTGCGAGCAGGAGGCTTTCCGACACGAGCTGACGCACCACGTCCCAACGGCGTGCGCCGAGCGCAAACCGAATTGTGATGTCTTGACGTCTGACCGCAAACCGTACGAGCAGCAGGTTGGCGATGTTCGCGCATGCGATCAGCAAGACACACGCAACCGCGCCAAAGAGTAGCCAATAATTCTCCTGTTCCGCGCCGACCGCATCGGCGATGAGCGGCGTCAGCTCGATCAGTGACGGCGCATCAACATTCCCGGGGTGTGCGGCCCGATAGCCCTCGGCGATGACGTTCATCGCCGCGCGTGCCTGTGCAAGTGACACCCCTGGTTTCAGTCGCGCGATCACCTGGAAAAAGTATCCGCCGCCCTCCAGTTGCGCTGGCGACAAATAGGGGACGTCCGCAGGCCGTGGCACCCAGAGCTGCCATTCATCGAGCGGAAACGCGGTTGCTTCGGCTGGCAGGACACCGATGATGGTGTAGGGCACGTCATTGAGAATGAGCGTCTGGCCGAGCACCGCCGCGTCGCTGTTGAACCGCAGTTGCCACATCGCTCGGGTCATCAGCACCACATGTGCGCCGCCGTGCTGGTCCTCCTCTGGTGAAAAATTCCGGCCGATGATCGGCTGCAATCCAAGCGTGGGTAATAGCGTGGCCGAGGCCAGCAGTCCGACGACCTGTTCGGGGTCGCCGCGACCGGTCAGGGTGAAGGCGTTGCCAGCGGCGAGTGCGAGGCTGCTGAACACCGGTTGCCGTTGTTGCACGTCGAGAAATCGCGAATACGAAAACCCGACGCGCGCGAGGTTGTTCTTCGGGTTCGTCGACGAGAGCCTCACCAGTGGCTCAGGCTGGTCATAGGGCGGTGGACGAAGGATTACAGAGTTGACAACGCTAAATAGCGCGACGTTGGCCCCAATGCCGAGCGCAAGGGCAGTAATGGCCACCAGCGTAAATCCCGGCGATTTGAGCAGGCGACGAACAGCGGACGGCAGTGCTAAAGACATGGTGCCCAGAGGATGCATCGAAAACATGTCCTTACAGGGTTGCCCGACTCAACGTGTCATCTTCTTGCGTAATTCGCCGCCGGAGAGACTGGGCGATCTGCTGCTCTTGGTCAGCGAACGCGTGCCCATACTCGAGACTCGCAACAGCCTTTAGCGTGAAGCGGGTCGCGGACCAGAAGGATTTCATGCCTTGGATAAAGACGAACAGTCTCATTGTCAGGGCCTCACGGCGCAGAGCGCGTCAGATCGTTTCTTCGTCGGTGATGCGCCCATCGAAGAGGTTGATGCTGCGCTCGGCATGCCGCGCGTAGCGGGGGTCGTGCGTGACGATGCAGATGGTGGCGCCGATGTCGTGGAGTTCCTTGAGCAGGTCCATCACCGAATCGCCGCTCTTTGAATCGAGGTTGCCGGTCGGTTCGTCGGCGAGGAGGATGAGTGGTTCGCCGGCGACGGCGCGCGCGACGGCGACGCGTTGTTGCTGACCGCCCGAGAGTTGCGAGGGGAGGTGCTTGGCGCGGTGCGCCATGCCGACCCGGTCGAGCGCCGTCAGCACGCGCTGCTTGCGCTCGCTCGCGCCCATGCCGCGATAGGTGAGCGGCAACTCGACGTTCTCGTAGACGCTCAAGTCGCCGATGAGATTGAAGCTTTGAAAGATGAACCCGATCTCGCGGTTTCTGACGCGTGCCCGTTCCGACTGCGGAAGCGTCGCCACCGGGCGGCCGTTCAATCGGTACTCGCCGCCGCTCGGCGTGTCGAGCAGGCCGAGGATCGAGAGGAGCGTCGACTTCCCGCAGCCGGATGGACCCGCAATCGACACATACTCACCGCGGTCGATCGTGAAGGCGACATCGTCGAGCGCGTGCGTCTCCACTTCGTCGGTGAGGAACACTTTGCTGATCTGGTGAATGGCAATCAATGGCTCGGACATGACGCTCCTCTACTTCAACCGCACGTGGTCGAATCCATCCCACGCGGACATATCGGACAGAATCACTTTGTCGCCGCTTTGCAGGCCCGAGAGCACTTCGACGGTGTTGACCGACATGCGCCCGAGCGTGACCTGCGTGCGCGTGGCGGTCGTGCCGGCGGGATCGATCCGGAACATCCCAATCGTCGATTGGTCCTGACCAAACGCCGGCCGTCCCACAAACAGCACATCGTCCAGGCGTTCGAGTTCGATCGTGCCGTCAACGCTTAAGTCAGGGACGGCGCCTTTCGGCAGCGCCTCGTCGAGCGAGACGTCGATGGTGCGCGTGCCGTTTTGGACCGACGGATCGAGCCGCGTGACGTGCCCCGCGATGAGGCCGTTCCGCGTGTCGATCGACGCGCGTTGACCGATCTGGATGTCTTTGGCTTGTGTCTCGGCGATCTTGATCTCGGCTTTCAGCCGTCCCGGGTTGGCGACCCGCGCGAGGTTGGTGCCGGGCGCGACCTGCTGTCCTTCTTCGACCGGCACGAGCTGCAAGGTGCCGGAGAGCCCGGCATGCACCGAGAGCTCCTCGCGTTGGTGCTGCCGCAAGGCGAGCAGCGCCCGCGCTTGATCGACCATCGACTGCTGGACGGCGATCTGCGCGCGGCCCGCTTCGTCGCGTGAGGCGAGTTGCTCTTGCGCGATGGTGTGACGGACCAGTAGTTGCTCGGCGTCCACCTGGGACTGGCGTAATTGCAGATTCGAGACGAGGCCGCTTTTCGCCAGCGCCTCGTTCATCTCCGCCTGCATCTTGGCCTTGTTGTAGTCGCCGTCGATGCTGGCAGATGCCGCGCGCTGCAGCAGGAGATCGTTCTGCACCTGTACACGGAGGTTGGCGAGCGTGGCGTCCGCCGCCAGCAGCTTGAGCTCGGCGTCCTGCACTTCCTGATCGAGTTCAGGGTTGGTGAGCTGCAGGATGATGCTATCGGGCGTCACTGGCGTGCCGGCGCGAAGCAGGATGTGTTCAACGCGACCCTGCGTCGTGGCTGGAATCCAGCGGATGTCTTCGGGGACCAGCGTGCCGAGGCCGCGCACCTGCCGGACCATCGGTCCGCGTTTCACCGTATCGGGCCAGAGCGTTGCGGTGTCGACGGTGGGCGCGGCTGGCTTCAGGCTCGCCAGCGCGACGCTGACGGAGGCGACGACGCCGATCGCCACGGCGGCAATGAGGACGCGGCGAATCTGTTTCTGACGTGCGTTGGACGGGCGTGCGATGTCCATGAGTCCTCCTAGTCCGCGGTTTTGAGCACGAGCGCGACGCCTTCGGCGAGACGCGCCCAGGTCGCGCGCTCGGTGTCGAGCTGCCGGCGTCCGGCTTTGGTGAGTTCGTAGAACTTGGCGTCGCGTCCGGTGTCGGACGTGTTCCACTCGGCCTTCAGCCAGCCTTTGGCTTCGAGGCGATGGAGCGCGGGGTAGAGCGAGCCTTGCTGCACTTGTAGGATGTCGCGCGAGACCTGTTGCAACCGCTGCGCGATGGCGTAGCCGTGCATGGGGCCGAGCGAGGCGACTTGCAGGATGAGCATGTCGAGCGTGCCCTGCAGTAGATCGGATTTAGGTGGGGACATTGAAGAACCTCGTTATCTGGTCATTGGCGGATGCCTAGACAGCATATGCCTAGACGATCGACACGTATGATGGATCGCGATATGTAGAATGTCAAGGCATCGCTTGTAGACTCACCCGATGACGATTTCTGCTCGACTTTTCGGTGCGGCGCTCATGGCTGGCGGCGTGTTCGTGGCGGCGTGTACGGTCAGCGCGCCGGGCGGCACCCCGTCGGGAACGGCCACGGCGGCTGACGCCCAGACCTTTCTCACGGACGCCAGCGACACGCTGAAGCGTCTCTGGATCTCCAGCGGACAGGCAAGCTGGGTCGCGGAGAATTTCATCACCGACGACACGGAAGCGCTCGATGCGCGCGCCTCGCAAGAGGCGGCCGATGCCGCGTCGCGGTACGCGAAGCAGGCGACGCGTTTCGATCGCGTCGAGGTGTCACCCGACGTGCGGCGTCAACTCAATCTGCTGAAGACGTCGCTCGTGCTCGCCACGCCGTCCGACCCCAAACAGGCCGAGGAGCTGACGCAGCTCGTCTCGCGTATGCGCTCGATGTACGGCAAAGGCAAGTGGTGTCCCGACGGCGCCGAGGGGGACAAGTGCCACAACATCGACGAGGTCACGCGCGTTCTTGCCTCGTCGCGCAACGAGCCTGAGCTGCGCCGCGAGTGGGAAGGGTGGCACACCATTTCGCCGCCGATGAAGAAGGACTACGCGCGGTTTGCCGAGCTTTCGAACAACGGGGCGAAGGAGCTGGGCTTCGCCGACACCGGCGCGATGTGGCGGTCGAAGTACGACATGCCGGCCGACGATTTCTCGAAGGAGCTCGATCGTCTGTGGGAGCAGGTGCGGCCGCTCTATCTGGAACTGCACGCGTACGTGCGAATGAAGCTGCACGAGAAGTACGGCGACATCGTGCCGCCGGACGGTCCGATTCCGGCGCACCTCCTGGGCAACATCTGGGCGCAAGACTGGACGAACATCTATCCGCTGGTCGCGCCGGCGCACGCCGACGTCGGCTACTCGCTCACCGACATCCTCACGCGCCGCAAGGTGGAGCCGCTCGACATGGTGCGCATCGGTGAGCGGTTCTACACGTCGCTCGGCTTTGCGCCGCTGCCGAAGACGTTCTGGGAGCGGTCGCTGTTTGTCCGTCCGCGCGATCGTGACGTGGTGTGCCACGCGAGCGCGTGGAGCATCGATCTCGCGTCCGACCTCCGCATCAAGATGTGCATCGAGCAGACGGCCGAGGATTTCTCGACGATCCATCACGAGCTCGGACACAACTTCTACCAGCGCGCCTATGAGGATCAGCCGATCCTCTTCCGCGACAGCGCCAACGACGGCTTCCACGAAGCGATCGGCGACACGATCGCGCTCTCGGTGACGCCCGAATATCTGGTGCGCATTGGCCTGCTCGACAAGGCGCCCGATGCGTCACGCGACATCGGCATCTTGATGACGCGCGCGCTCGAAAAGGTCGCGTTCCTGCCGTTCGGCCTGCTCATCGATCAGTGGCGGTGGAAGGTGTTTTCCGGCGAGATCACGCCGGAGCAATACAACAAGGCGTGGTGGGATCTGCGTCTCAAATATCAGGGCATCGCGCCGCCCTCGTCGCGCGGCGAAGATTTTTTTGATCCCGGCGCCAAATTTCATGTGCCCGACAACACGCCGTACGCGCGCTATTTCCTCGCCGACATCTTGCAGTTCCAGTTTCACCGGGCGCTCTCGAAGGAGGCGGGATGTACGACGCCGCTGCACCGCTGCTCGATTTATGAGAGCAAGGCGGCGGGCGCGCGGTTGAACGCGATGCTGTCGATGGGCGAGTCGAAGCCGTGGCCCGACGCGCTCGAATCGCTCACCGGGACGAAGCAGATGGACGCGACGGCCATCGTCGATTACTTCGCGCCGCTCAAGACCTGGCTCGACCAGCAGCTTGCCGGGCAGAAGGTCGGGTGGTGAGGGCCGTGTGGTGAGGTTCGCGGGCCTCTTACGTGCCCGTGTGGCCGAATCCGCCAGCGCCGCGTGAGGTATCGGACAGCGCATCGGAGACCGTCCAGGTGACGCGCGCGACCGGCGCAATCACGAGTTGCGCGACGCGCATGCCGGTGGTGATGGTGAAGGGCTCTCGTCCGTGGTTGATGAGCAGCGCTTTCACTTCGCCGCGGTAGTCACAGTCAATCGTGCCGGGCGCATTGAGCACCGTGACGCCGTGCTTGCTCGCAAGACCAGACCGTGGCCGCACTTGCGCTTCGAACCCTTCCGGGAGCGCGATGGCAAATCCACACGGGATCAATTGACATTCACCCGGCGCGAGCGTGATGGGGGTCTCGATGGCCGCTGGCAGATCCATGCCCGCGGCGCCAGCGGTGGCGTAGTGGGGCAGTGGAACGAGCGGCGAGAGTGAGGTGATGGCGACGTGGACGATGTTCACGCGTCAATTATCACGGCAAACAAGAACAGGCTGGACGAGGATTCCGCCCAGCCTGTTTGAGGCGTCAAGAGACGCGACGTGATGACGACTTCATGCTGTCGCCGATGACGTGCGTGGTTAGGGCAGCAGGTACCGCACGTTGAAATACAGCATGTTGAGCTTCGCGTCGGCCGGCGCGCCGGCGGGCACCGAGAACGGCGTCCGCTTCAGGTTCGAATACTGCACCATCACCTGCATGCCGCCGATCTTCGGATCGCGGAAGAGCGTTTGTGTCAGCCCCACCGTGATCTCGTCTACCTTGTGGTTCGCGGACGTTGACCCATCGACGCCGTAACCAATCTGGGTCAGATCGGTATCGAGCCCCACATTCTGATCGACACGCGTCAGGCTGTAGTAGCCGTAGAGCAGCGTGTTGTGCACCGTCACCTCGGGACCGTAAATCCCCGACCACGCCTTGACGAGCGACAGGCCGAAGTTCGGGTTCACGATGAAGTCCGGCACGGCGGTGTTCGCGAGATACCGGCCGCCACCGTTCGAGAAGAAGTTGGTTGCAACGACGCGCACGTTCTTCATCGGTTCGAGCACGACGTTGACCGATTCGCTGACGCCGGTTTGGCTGAAGGAGGCGTCGGTCGCCGGGTTGTAGGTCTTGAAGCCACGAATGAGGACCGCCGCGTCGAGGTGCTGGTGGAGGCTGCCCGTCTTCGGGTCAAACGCGATCTTGCCGATGACATCGGGATACGCATTCGGCGTCGGGCTCGACGAGCCGATGTTGCCGCTGCCGGAGCCGGTGTTCACTTCGCTGACGTTGCCCGCGAAGGCTTTCGGGAACACCACCGCGCCGCCGGTGTACTGTTCCGGGTTTTCGAGCGCGAGGCCGGCCGTCACGGTGTTGGTCGCGTGCGCGACGAAGCGGAAGCCCGGCACGCGGCCCCACGGGAGGCCCATCTGGTAGTTCGTGTCCACGTCTTGGCTGTAGAACAGATCACCAGGCGCTGGGGAAATCCCATTGCGGTTCGGGACGATCATGCTCCACGACTGTCCGGCGAGGAACTCGAACTTCCCCTGCTGGTACTGCGCCCAATAGAGACGCATGCGGAGCCCGTTCGAGTTGCTGGTGACGTTCAGGTTCTGCGCCGTGTTGCCGAGGAAGTCCGCCTCGATGTAACCCTTCAGGTTCGCCGTGCCGACTTTGCTCGTCGCCTGCAAGGTGATGCGCGAGTTCTGCGCCGAGAAACGCGCCTCGCTCATATTGCCGGTTTGCGTCGGACCCGAGGCGGTCGCCGCGAACGGGAAGTTCGAGAAGTTCGTCCCCAGGCCGTTACCGGTATTGGTCGACCGGAAGACGCCGGTCATATCCATGAAGCCGCCGATCAACAGGTCTGAATCACCCACATGAATGGCCAACGGCGATGACGGCGGGGTGGACTGCGCATCTTTCGCCGTGTCAGCCTTGGGGGCGGACGGCGTGGAAGAGGAACTGTTCGACTGGGCCCACGCCATCGACGGCAGGAACGCCACACACACAGCCAGAACAGAGGACGGCAAACGCAACGCTGGTAACAAGCAACCTCCTGTGAGGGCGCTCCTCGCCCTCGAGACTTCGTGTGTAGAGCTTAGGGATCGGATGTTTCGCCCACGTCACCACCGAGTTACGCGAGGGTTAAATCCTGGAGCGCATGTAGGCCCGCACACATCGGTGTATCCGCCTGTGCGCCGGTGACCGATGTGGCGGCGTTTTCACGGGAGTGTCGTTAACGTTCTGTGACGACGACGCTTTCGAATGCCCTTCTTTTTCTTTACGAAATTAGAAGGGATATCCGATGAACGTGTCCCTTGCGCGGTGGGAGTGAAGATGATGGCGGCGTGGATGGCGTGCGCGCGTCGATTGGCCGCGGCAAAAAAAGAACAGGCTGGGCGAGTGTCGCGCCCAGCCTGTTCGATGCGTCGATACGCTATTCGGTTACCACTTCACGTCGGCGCCGAAGCGGATGATGCGTCCCTGCAGGATGGTGGAGGGACGCAGGTACGCCACGGAGGTTGACGGCGGGTTCGGGTTGTACTGCATGCTCGAGACGCCGGAGTAGTCGTCCGAGTTGAGGGCGTTGAAGATATCCAGCTTCGGGCTGATGCTGAACCCGCCGAACTTGAACTGCTTCTGCACGGCGAAATCAACCGTGGTGAGGCGCGGGGTCCGCTCGGTGCCAGGACCGGTAATCGGGACATCGAGCTGCGCGACCTGAAGATTTGGAATCACGAGCGCGCCAGGCGTACACGGCGCCGCGCAATTGGCCGCATAAGCCGTCGTCTGGCTGACGCGCCAGAACGTGGACTGGCCGTTCGGCGTGTTGAACCCGCTCCCCCATGTGAACCCGCCGTACTGCAACGGATCGACGCCGAGGGTGTAGCCAGGCAAGCTCTGGAGCGATCCGCTGAAGGTGATGCCGTACCAGGGGAGCGGCGCCACGCCAGAGACTTTGAACTGCGTGCTCCAGGGGATGTTGTAGGTGGACTGATCGCACCAGAGCAGACGGTTCGGATCGGTCGCCGCCGCGCTGCACGAGTTGGCGATGGTCCGTTCGGTGGAGGTGCCGCCGAAGAAGCGGATGCCGTGCGGCAGACGCGCGTTGAAGTTCAGTTCAAGCGTGTTGTAGTGACGCTGCAAGCCAGGGTCCGTCGAGTCGATCGTGTTCTGCAACTGC
>JAISPN010000133.1 GCA_031274845.1 Acidobacteriaceae bacterium | reverse complement strand
CGGAACGGATGGAGCGTCTTGAAGCGATCGCGAAATTCCAGCAGCAGCGCGTCGTCGAACGCAAACAACGATCCCTTCAGCGTCGCGAACACCGACAGTTCATCGTCGGGCCACTCGATTGCCGCAAGCGCCGCGCGGATCAACTCCACTTCTTCGCGGCCGTGAAACGATTTGCCGCCAACCAGCAGATGCGGAATGCCGCGCGCTTCAATCGCGCTCGTGTAGGCCCGTGTCACATCATCTTTAAAGCTGACGAAGCGGCGGAACAGCACGGCGATGTGCCGCGGCTCTAGCGGCACCCGCTGCTCTGTTCCGTCCGGAGACGTGTCCGCCACCGTCCAGCCGTTTGCAGGATCGACCAGCCACGCGATGTACGCGCCAACGGCATCCGGCAACGAGTGCTCGATTGCCCACGAAGAGACCTTGAGCATGCCGCGATTGGAATAGGGGCGCGGCACCGGCAAGGCGACCACGGCCGGCTGTCCACGGTAGCTCGCGCGATCCGGCGACAGCGGAACATAGTCGGGTTGCAGCATCATGTCGTTCGCCACCATCTCCGGCGCGAACGCCGCGTTGACGAACCGCTGGATCTCCGGAACGCTGCGATAGCTGCGCGTCAGCTGCAGCACACGCCCGCCGCCGCGCTCGATCTGACGGCTCACACGCCAGTAGGTGGCGACATCGGTGCCGCGAAAGCGATAGATCGCCTGCTTCGGATCGCCGACGATGAACAGCTTGCCGGGACGAGGACGAATCGCATCGACACGCGTCTCGTCCGGGTCCTCCGCCGCGAGCAGCAACAGGATTTCCGCCTGCAACGGATCGGTGTCCTGAAACTCGTCGACGAAGATGCGCGCGCACTTGCGCTGAAGGTGTTGACGCACCTCACGATGATCGCGGATCAGTGTGCGGGCGTACGCCAGCAGATCGCCAAAGTCGAGCGAGCCCGCCGCAGTCTTGAGCTGCTGATAACGCGCGGTCGCGCCAATCAGTTCGCCCTGAAGCGCCGCCGCCAGATCCGCGTCGGCATCCTGCTTGAACTGCTGCACGGCATCAAAGAAACGCTGACGCGCGGCGAGGAGGTCGGCGCGCGTGACGGTCGCGCTGTATGTACGACCGCTCCCCTTTCGCGGACGCGAGAAACCGCGATCGCGCGTCAGATCGACGAGACGCGCTTCCCACGCATCGAGATCCTGCTGGCCGAACGATTCCTCAAGCGAGATCTGATGGCTCAAGCGACGCACGCCGTCGAGATCCGCGCACAGGTTGTCGCGCGGCGAAGTCGGCGAGGCGGACAGCTCGGCAAGCTGGTGCAGATCGCGAACAAGCTCTGTGATGCGATCGACACGATCGAACACAGGCCGATGCCACGCGGCGGTGAAGTCACGATTCTGCATCAGCTGATAGCCAACGCCTCGCAAGCGAGCGATCGGCCCCGCATCCGCGCCCTCGCCGAAGCCGAGCGCGCTGATTCGGCGCAAGGCGCGCCGCACCCCGTCCGGCGGATCGTTGAGCGTCTGCTGCAACCACTGATCGAACGCCTTGTGATAGAGCCGGATCGCCTGCGGCTCCGTGAGGACGGTAAACAGCGGATCGACACCCGCTTCGACCGGACGCTCGCGCAGCAGCTCGGCGCAGAAACCGTGAATCGTGTTGACGTGCGCGTCTTCGAGCGTTTCGAGCGCGAGATCCAACCGGCGTCGCACCGCCAGGTCAATCTCCGCGCGGGCGCGTTCGTGTTCGAGCCGCTCCCGCAAGCGCAGCTTCAATTCACCCGCGGCTTTTTCCGTAAACGTCACCGCGACCATCTCGGTCATCGCCGCCGTGCCGGTCGCAAGCACCCGCAGCATCCGCCCCACAAGCTCCGTCGTCTTGCCAGTGCCCGCGGCGGCTTCGACCACCAGCGTCGCGTCGAGATCCTGAGCGATGGCGCGACGCGCCTCCATGTCACGCGCGAGGAAATCGTTCGCGGTCATCGCATGCGCCTCAACGCCAGCAGATCCTCAAGTTCGACTTTGGATTTCCGTGTGACTCGTTCCTCTTCGCGCGGACCGCAGACGGGACGGAAAGTGCACCACGTGCAGGCACGCTCGACCGGCGCCGGCAGCAACACGCCCTGCTCCACCGCGCGATCGATGATGTCGAGCACCGTCACGCCTTGCGTGCGCGTGTCGTCGTTGATGTCGATCGCGTGAACAGAAAATCCACCCGCCGTCGTGCAGTAGAAGAGACGTCCTTGCACCACGCGCGTCGAGAGCCCCTGCTCGATGGCGACGCTGTACAACACCGGTTGCAGCACCGCGCCGCCGCCAATCACCAGATCCGGCTTCGAGCGGTTCTTCCCCGTCTTGTGATCGGTGACGCGGAGTTCACCCGTGCGCGCGTGCGCTTCGATCAGATCGACCGAGCCGCGCAGACGGAAGCGGCCATCGATGGTGATCGCCTCCGGCAAGCTGCGCGGGTCCCGTCCTTCGTCGTTCAAGCCAAAGCTGAACTCGACATACTTCGGAATCCAGGTCGCGTCTTCGGCCATCCGCCGGACCCAGATGCCGAGATCGCGTCCAAGCTCTTCGATCTCGTCGTGCCAGACGCGAGGGATGGCCGGCATCAGCTTCTCCGCGTATTCGGCGGCGACCGCGCGCAGTGTGTCGTCCATTACGCGCACGGCAGAAGGCACCTCCGCTTCACGAAGCGGCAGCGCGCCCTTCGCCTCAAGCGCGCGCAGAAATTCCGCCTGCGCCTTGTGGAACAGACTGCCGCGCGTCAGCGGGTCCATGTGGACAAGCGGCGACGGTTCCTCCCACGCATCGAGACGATGAATCGAGCCGAGCAGAAATTGATAGGGGCAGGTTGAAAACCGCTGCAGCGCCGACAGCGAATACTCGCGCGCGTGCAGACGATGCTTCGCGAGGGCGATGGCGGCGCCGGGACGTTCCTTGACGAGCAAGCCGTCGACCGGCGACCACGCTTTCTGATCGCGCCTCCACCGCATCCGGATCGACCGCGCCAGATGGTCGTTCAGGGAGAGCAGGTAGTTCGCGCGTCCTTTCACCGCCGCCACGTCACGCGCGTCGAGCAGCGGCCGAAGCACCGCGAGATCGTGTTCGAGATCGTCGACCGCGCGCGACGCTTCCTTCGGCGCCGGCCACGCCAGGCTGGCGCCCGCGTCCTCCGCCGCGTCCGCGGCAAGGACACGGTAATCCGGGACGCGCCCCGTCATCGCGCGCATGACATCGAGCGCGTAAAACGACGGCACGCGCGCGCGCGTTTCGGCGACGTCCATGCGCGGATACGAGAGGTAGAGCCGATCCGACGCGGCGCCGATCGCCATCTTTAGCAACAGACGCTCGGCGCTGCCGCGATCGTCCTGGCGGAGCAAGGCGCGATCGATCTGCGCGCGGCGCTCGTCAAGTAACAGCGGGTCCTCGCGCGGCCGTTGCGGGACGACACGCTCGGCGAGGCCGGGCACGAAGACCACTCGAAACGCCCGGCCGCGCGCCTGCTGCGGTGTGCCGACAAACAGCGCGCCGTAGCGACGCCGCGGCGGGTCCCAGTCCAGCATCACCAGCCGTTCGTGCAGCACGTCGCGCACCTCTTCGAGCGACACCGGACCGACCTCGCCCATCGGCCGCATCTCCGCCAGCGTCTGCAGCACGCGGCGCGGACGCGCCAGCGCCTGCCCGGCCAGCGGCATAAGACGCGCGATCCACTCCGCCCATGTCCCGATCTCCGGCCACTCGGCGAGACGATCGATGATCGGCAGCGCGAACCGTTGCAGGTGATCGAGATTGCGGAGGTTGCGCTCGATGCGCGCAAGACGCGGCGAATCGGGCTCCTCGCGCACGATCTCGGCGCGCTGGAACTCGTAGGTGGCGTGCAGGCCGCTCAGCCGGCGGCGCCAGCGATCTTTGCCATCCGCGCGGGTGCGTCCGCCAACCACCGCCGATTCGACAATCAGCGCTTCCCACTTCCACGGCGCTCGTAGCGTCCCCGCAACAACCGCGTCAGCGTCGCTCTCCGCTGAATCGGGATCAGGATTCGCCGTCTCGGGATCGTCGATGGCGTCGTCGAGGAAGGCCTCGGTCAAGAACTCGTCGCGCGGCAGCACCACCGGCGCGTGAGGCGGCTGTTCGGTTGATGGTGATGTCGCGATCCGCGGCACCTGACCAAGCGACAAGTACTCGTCGAACCGCCGCGCCGACAAGCCTTCGACCGCGCACGAGAGCAGCGCCACAAACGCGCGCCCCGCCGGATCGGGACGCCGCGTGCCGCGATCGAAGTACGCGGGCACGCCCCCACGCGCGCAGGCATGTTCCAGCAGACCGAGGTACTGCGCCGGCGCGCGCAGCAGCACCGCCATCTCGTCGAAGCGAACGCCACGGCTCGCCTCGTCGAGTACCCGGCGCACGATCTCCAGCGTCTCGCGTCCTTCACCGGGCGCCGAGAACAGACGGACATCGCCAGAAAGACGACGCTCGGGCGGCGGATCGACGGTGAAGATGAATCGGCGCAACTGCGCGAGATCGCTGCCCGTTTCCGCGGCATCCGGCACGACGCGGATCTCCGCGCCGAGTTGCCGGCACGCCTCGATCGCGCGAAGGTCGCCATCAGGCACCGTGATGATCCCGTCCGCGGACGCGGCCATCGCGGCGATGAACTCGCGCTCCGCCAACGAGTCGATGGCGACATCGAGGAGGACGAACGGCGTTCCGCTCCAGCGCGTGCGCCCCTCGCGCCACGCCATGGTTGCCGCGTCAAAGAGCGCCGCGCGATCGTCGATGCGCGCGCGCGCGAGCTCGGCCTCGACGCTCTCCAGTAACGCCGCCACGTCACGCGCCGCCGCGCCCTGCCCTGCAAGCCTCCGCGCGGAGACTCTGGCCAGACGCAGTTCGCGCAGCGTGCGTGCGAGCGCGCGGGGAAATCCCGGCAGCGCGGCGACCGGCCGGAAATACTCGAGCGTGCCGTGGCTGCGGGCCTCGAACGCCGCGCGCGAGGCCATCGCTTCCATCATCGCCGTGGAGTCTGGCGTGCGCAGCCGTGACGGATCGTGTTCGGCCACCACCTGCGCGGCAAGCACGGTCAGACTGAACCGCTCGATGCCAAACGTCGCCCCCGACTGGCACGCGACCCTGCGCGCCAGATCGTCAGCCGCGCCGCGCGACGCGCCAATCAGCAGGAGGCTGTCCGCCGGATCGCGATCGGCAAGAACGCGGGCAGCCGAGGCGAGCCGCGCGGACGCCGATGTCGAGGTGATGACCTGCACCATGGGCTACGACTCGCCGCGGATCTCAATGATGAATTGATGGAATTTCGAGGCGTAAAAAATCTGTCGCGCGCCGATCGGCACGCGAAGAGGGACCCACCGGCTCACGCGCGATCCAGCCTCACGTCTGTCCACGCCGCCCGGTCCAGTGATTCATCGCGGGTTCATCTTAATACGTAGCACCCGTCGTAACGTTCGTGCTACATTCGAAGCCTGACCGACGCACACGAACCCACGCGCATGGAAGCGCCTGACAGCGAGACGGTGGCCCCTTCCGACACCCGGTTTGAACGCGAGACGATTCACATTCTGAAGCGTTTGAGCCGCCGTCCTATCACGCCTCTGTCCGACAGTGAATTGATGGCCGATCTCGGGTTCGACTCCTTGCAAATTCTGGAACTGGTTGGCGAACTCGAAGATCACTTCAACATCGCCGTGCCGCTGAACGATCTCACCCACATTCGTACCGTCGGCCAGATTGCGGCCGCTGTCCAGCGGCTGACGGAATCTTCAGGAGCCCCCTCGTGAGCCACCCGCGTACTGTCGCAGAGGCGCTTCGCGACGCCAGCGTCACCGACCGCGGGATCACCGTGCGCGAACACGACGGCCGCGCCGTCGAGCTCCCGTACCGCGCGCTCTACGACACGGCGCTCACCATTGGCGGCGCGCTTGCCGCGCACGGGCTCCACGAAGGCGACCGCGTGGCCCTCGTGCTTCAGGAGGTCAACGAATTCGTCCGGGCCTTCTTCGGCATCGCGTGCGCGGGACTCGTCCCGGTGCCGCTCTGTCCGCCGGCGCAGGCGGGCGACGTCGCCACCTTCGCGCGACAGTCCCAGCACATCCTGCAGGCCGCGCAGGCGGCCGCGATCATCACCTCGTCTGACGTCGCGCCGCTACTTGCCCTCGATGGGCTCAGCACGCCCCCGCGCGTCTTGACCGTCAACGATCTCCTCGCCGGACCGGCGCTGTCCGCACCGGCGGCCACATCGCTCGACGCCATCGGCTTGTTGCAGTTCACGTCAGGATCGACGGCGGCGCCCAAGGGCGTCATGTTGTCGTACCGCAACATCGACGCCAACGTCACGGCCATCAGCGGTCCTCACGGACTGAATACCACGCCAGAGGATTCCGCCGTCAGTTGGCTGCCGCTCTATCACGACATGGGGCTCATCGGCATGCTGCTCTGCCCGGTGTATGTGAAATCAAACGCCGTGCTGCTCTCGCCCACGCTGTTCCTCAAGCGTCCGTCGGCGTGGCTCGACGCGATTTCGAAACACCGCGCGACGGTGTCGTTCGCGCCAAACTTCGCCTACGACCTGTGTCTGCGCCGCGTCAAACCGTCGCAGATCGCCTCACTCGATCTATCGAGCTGGCGGATCGCCGGCTGCGGCGCCGAACCCATTCGTCCCGACACGCTGCTCGCCTTCGCCGAGCACTTCGCCCCGGCAGGATTCAAGGCGTCGGCGTTTCTCCCGAGCTACGGCCTCGCCGAGCATGTGCTCGCGGTCACGCTGGGACGCGACGGGCTCGTCGTCGATCGCGTGGACAGCGAGCGGCTCGTGCGCGAATCGCAGGCGGTCCCCGCCGACGACGACACCCCGAGCGTGCGCATTGTCGGGTGCGGCCGGCCGTTCCCGGGACACGAGCTCAAGATCGTCGACGACAACCTGAAAGAGGTGCCCGAACGCCACGTGGGCTCGATCATCGTGCGTGGGCCATCGGTCATGCGCGGCTACTTTCAGGAAGCCACGGCCAGCCGCCGTGCGCTGCGCGACGGCTGGTTGCACACGGGTGACGTCGGCTACCTCGCCGACGGACAGCTCTATGTCTGCGGCCGCACGAAAGACATGATCATCCGTCAGGGACGGAAATATCATCCGCCCGATCTCGAGTCGGCCATCACCGACGCGCGGGCGATTGCGGTCTCCGGCGTGGTCGTCATCGGCATCAACCACGTCGAACAGCCGGACGAGATCGTCGCGGTGATCGAAGCGCGCGCCTCGGGCCGGACCGCCGAGCTTGAAGACGATGTGCGGCGACGGATTCGCGAAACCTCCGGCCTCGAACTCGACCGGGTCATCGTCGCGCCCCCCGGCACCATTCCGAGAACCACCAGCGGCAAGGTCAGACGCGCCGAAACCCGTCTGCGGCTGCAAGCGGGTACACTCTTAAGCGCGCCAGCTGAAGAACGTTCCCGTCAGCCCATTCTGGCCGGCACCGATTGATGTCTCTTTTCGACAAACTGAAACCAATCAGCGATCGTCTGGCGATCTTCGGCGGACATCTCGTGCCGCTCGACACCGTGATCGACGGGATCGCCGGACCGACCGAGGTCGTCATCGACGGCCGTCCCACGCTGATGTGCGGCTCGAACAACTACCTCGGGCTGAGCTTTCATCCCAAGGTCATCGCGGCGGCACAGGCCGCGCTCGAACGCGAAGGGACCGGCACCACCGGCTCCCGGGTCGCCAACGGCACATTCGCCGCGCATCGACGGCTCGAACAGCGCTTCGCCGAGGTGTACGGTCTGTCGCAGGCGATGATCTTCTCGACCGGTTACCAGGCCAACCTCGGCATCATCTCGGGGCTCTGCGGCGCGGACGACACGATCCTCGTCGACATTGAAAGCCACGCGAGCATTTACGACGGCGCGAAGCTCAGTGGCGCGACGCTCTTTCAGTTCCGGCACAACTCGGCCGCGGATCTTCGCCGCAAGCTCTCTCGTCAGCCACAGCCCACGCGCTGCCTCGTGGTCGTCGAAGGGCTCTATTCCATCAGCGGCGACGTCGCGCCGCTCGCGGACATCGCCAGCGTCTGCCGCGAGTACGGCGCCAGCCTGATGGTCGACGAAGCGCATTCGTTCGGCGTCTTCGGACAGCACGGTCTCGGGTGCGCCGAAGACCAAGGCGTCCTCGACTCGGTCGACTTCATCACCGGGACGTTCTCGAAAACACTGGCCGGCATCGGCGGCTTCTGCGTCTCGCCGCATGCCGAGCTGAAGTATCTGCACTTCGCGTCGAGACCGTACGTGTTCACCGCCTCGAGTTCGCCGGCGAATATTGCCGGCGTCGAGATGGCGCTCACGCTGCAGCAGGCACAGCCGGAGTTGCGCGATCGTCTGTGGGACAACGTGCGTCATGTCCGGAGCGAACTGCTCGCGGCTGGCTTCACCATCGGCCCCACTGAATCGCCGATTGTGCCGATTATCGTCGGCACCGAAGAGCAGGCGGTGACGATGTGGCAGGCAATGCTCACGCACGGGGTCTACACCAATCTCGTGCTGCCGCCCGCGTGTCATCCGGATGCGTGCGTCCTTCGGACCAGTTATTCGGCCGCGCACACGACCGAACAGCTCGATCGCGCACTGGCGACGTTCCGCGAAGTCGGACGCGCGCTTCGCATCATCGACGCCGCGGCGTAACTACAACCACCCTTGTGCTTCGTACCAGCGCCGCGCGTGGGCGAAGCCGTCCGCCAGCGACACCTCCGCTACAAAACCGACGCGATCGCGAATCGCCTCTGACGAGCAGACGAACCCTTCCGCGAAGAGTTCCTGATAGCGCGACGAGTCGATGACGAGCGGGCGATTCACCTTCCACGCCAGATCGCCGAGACGAGCGGCCGCGTAGACGAGCGGACGCGGAATCGTCCATCGCCGCGCGGGTGTATCGAAGATCGCCGCCAGCGTGGTGATGACATCGTCGCTCGTGCGTGGAACCGGATGGCCGACGTAGAACGTCTGGCCGAGCGCGGCGTCGGAGACCGCCGCGGCCACAATCGCCCGCGCGAGATCACGCACATCGATGAAGGAGAACGGCACCGCGCGTGATGTCGGCGACACGAAGATGCCACGCCGCGCCGCCTGAAACAGCGGCAGAAACCCACGATCGCCAGGACCGTACACCGCGCAAGGACGAATAATCGTCCACGGCGTTTTGGCGAGCGAGCGGACAAGGCGATCGCCCGCGAGCTTGCTGCGTCCGTACGCGTTAACCGGCCGATCGGGATCGCCTTCCCGGCGTGGCCGATGGGCGGTGCCGGTCCCGCCAGCCGCCAGACTTGAAATCTGCACGAACCGCGCGCCAACCGTGTTGGCTGCTTCGACCGCCGCGCGTGTCCCGTCGATGTTGACCGCCGCAAACCCGCGCTCGCTTGCGGCGCGGACGATACCCGCGCAGTGCACGACCAGAGCCGATCCGCGGAACGCCTCGCGCAACGGATCAGCCGTGAGCGGCGCGGTCACCT
>JAISPN010000116.1 GCA_031274845.1 Acidobacteriaceae bacterium | reverse complement strand
AGCGAGCCCATCACCCAGCGGACGTTGCGAAGGGTTTGCGTGAAATCGGCGATGTACATCACGAACGAGATCACGGCCGAGAGCACGGCGGTAACCGTGACGCCGCCGAGCAGCAGTACGACGGTTGATGTGCCGCGGCGTCGCACGGCGGAGAGGCCGAGCACGATCGTGAGCGCGCCGAGCGCGCCGGCGAAGCTGGCGATCGGCACGGCGGTGATGCCAAGCGTCGTGAAGCTCACGTCGAATGTGATGGCGAGCATCGCGCCAAGCGAGGCGCCAGCGGAGACCCCCAGCGTGTCTGGCGAGGCGAGCGGATTTCGGAGTAACGCCTGAAACACGACGCCGGACATCGCCAGCGCGCTGCCGACGAGCGCGGCGGCGAGGACGCGCGGCAGGCGCGCGACGAAGAAGATTTGCGCGTCGACATTCTGCGCGTAGGGCAGACTGCGATCGAATACCGCGCGCAGACTGATGGGCGTTCCGCCGACGAGCGGCGCGACGAGGAGCGCCACGGCGGCGACAGCGCCAAATCCGGCGAGCGTCCAGAAAAGCCGCCGGCGTACCGGCATCATGGGACGCGTCACGAGATTAGTGTTCGCGGCCAATGGGCACCACCGTCAGATGACCTGCGCGCGCGTGATACTGCACATCCGCGTCAACGTCGTACAGCGCGCGCACCGTCGCTGGCGTCAAGACATCAGCAACCGGCCCGTGCGCGAGCACGCGTCCTTCTCTGAGCAGCACGATCTCGTCGCAGATGGAGGCCGCCAGATTCAGATCGTGCGTCGACACCACCAGCGTCATGCCGTGATTCACGTTGAGCGTTTTCAGCACGCGCGCGATTTCAAGTTGATAGCGGAGATCGAGCGCGGCGGTCGGTTCGTCGAGCAGCATAACATCCGGCGTCTGTGCCAACGCCGCGGCAATGACGACGCGCTGCCGTTCGCCGCCGCTGAGCGTGGTGAACGCGCGTCCTTCGAGCGCGGCGGTGCCCGTCTGCGCGAGCGCGCGGCGCGCGACCGCGATGTCGTCCGGCTGTTCAAGCTCGAACGGGCCCAGGTGCGGATAGCGTCCCATCAAGACGATGTCGAGAACGCGGTAGTCGAAGATCGTGTGCGTCTCCTGCGGCACGACGGCAATGCGGCGCGCGAGATCGCGACGCGTCCACGTTTGAAGCGTCCGTCCGTCGAGCGTCACCGTGCCGCTGCCGGGGTGCAGCACGCCAGCGAGGATGCGCAGCAGCGTGGTTTTGCCGGAGCCGTTCGGCCCGAGCAAGCCGAGGACGCGCCCGCGTGGGACATCGAGCGTGACCGCGTCGAGCACCGTGCGCGCGCCGTGTTCGTATCCGAACGAGACATTAGACGCGCGCAGCAACGGCCACCTCGTAATCAAGCGCCCAGCATCCCGATACGAACACCGCCTCGCCGGCAGCGAGGCGTAGAGGACGATCGAAGAGCGGCATGTCGGTGACGACCGTGTGGTACTCGCCATGTTCGCCGCACGGATCGACGCCGCGCGCGAGAAACGCTGGCAGCAGATCGGCTGTCAGCGTGCGGCCGAGATACGAGCGGTCGAGCGAGCTGTCGCGCACGGTGACGATGGTGGCGTCGGCGCCTGACGCGATCCAGTCGTGGAACAGCGCCAGTGTCGAGTGGCCGAACAGCGGCTCGACGGCGATGAGGCCGTGCGCGGCGCACTGGCGTTCGGCCCACTGCCGCTGCTCGTCGAAGAGGATGTCGCCGAAGACGACGTGCGTGATGCCGTCAGCGGCCACGTTCATCAGCACTCGTCCAAACTCCTCGTCGTACCTCGTCCACGAACTCTGTCCCGTGTAACGGCGCAGGCCGAGCCGTTCGGCCTGCGCGTTGACCACCGTGGGACGGAGCCCGTGTGACCGCGAGCGCCGTTCGTCCTCGTCGAACATCGTGATCATGGCAACCACGTCGTAATCGGCGTGGACGCGCATCAACGCGGCGCTGCTGTCCTTGCCGCCGCTCCACGAGATGGCCGCTCGCGGCCGTGTGCGCATGGCGTCTTTCTTTCCTTAGAAGCTGACGCGAATGCCGGCGCGTACCGTTCGCAGCAGCGGCTGGTAGCCGAACGGCTCGGAGTAATCCCGGTTCGTGAGGTTGTCGACGACCACGAGGCCGGTGAGCTGCCGTGTCGCGTGCCAGTTGACGCGCGCGTTCCAGGCGGTATGTCCCGGATTCATCGTGAGCGGGACGGTGAAGGTGCCGAAGTCGCTGTCGGCAAACTGGCCGACGAACACGCCGTCCAGATCCATCGTCAGTTGACGCCAGAACAGCGTCGCGCCGATGGTGCCGGAGTTTGCCGGTCGCCTGAACAGCGACTGGCCTGCGCCGAACACCGGGTCGTTAGGGAGGCGTGTACTGGTCACCTTGCCGTCGAGGAAGGTGTAGTTGCCGCGCAAGCGAAGCGCCGGGACCGGTGTCGCATCGACGCCGAGTTCAACGCCGCGCGCGCGGGTGGCGCCGGTGTTGAAGTACTGCGCCGAGAACGTCGCCGGGTCGGTCGTCACGAGCTGGATGACGTCGGTGAAGTGATTGTCGAAGTACGTCGCCGAGACGCGCGCGCGGTCGTGCGCTAGGCGCTGCGTGACGCCGGTTTCGATGCTCTTCGAGCGTTCGGGATCGAGCGCCGGATTGCCGAGAAAGAACGGCGAGAGGCTGAACGATTCCGCCAGCGTCGGCTCCTTGATGCCGGTGCCAGCGCTGAACGACACGCTGGTTTCGCCGAGCGCGCCAGAGGGACGGTGCGCGATGAAGACGGCCGATCCGCGCGGCGTGAACGCCGTGCCGAAGCTCGCGTTCTTCTCGACACGTCCGCCGACGGTGACGAAGAGCCGCGGCCAGAGCATCTGGTCCTGCACGGCGGCGCCGAAATTGTCGCGCGCATTCTGGCCGGTGACGTTCGTCAAGCGGTTCGTGGCCGTGGCCCGTTCGCCGTCCCAATCGGCAAGCAGCGTCAGCGTGTGATCGCCGAGCGTTTCGCTTTGCGCGAGCCGCACGTCGGCCTGATAGCTGGCGTGATGGCGACGGTAGGCGTTCAGGCTGTCGCTGAGAAAGTCGCTGACGGTGTATGCGCCGACGCGGTCGCCGAACTGCGGGATGTACGGCGGATCGGCGATGAGGTTTGTCGATTGCTGATCCGAGCGCGCGAGGGAATATCCCGCTTGCTGCCGGACGCGTGACGCGATCTGCTGATCCAGCGTCAGGCTGAACACGTCGTCGTGGCGTTCGAAGAACGCGTCGAGATCGGGGCGTCCGAACGCGGTCTGTCCCGGCGTGCCGACATGTTCGCGCTCGGCGCGCGCGACGGCGCGCAGCGTGGCCGTGTCGGTCAGCTTGATGCCGACGGTGCCGCTGAGCGTCGTGTTCGAGAGCGCGTTGTTCGGCACGCGGTTGTCGGTGTTGAACTGCGCGACGGCGGCGCTGTAGTCAATGCGGCTCGTGGCGCCGTACACATTGGCGCTCGAGTGCAAAGTCGAATAGGTGCCGCCGTCCACCTGCACGCTGACCTGCGGCCGCGTGGGGGTCGTCGCGCGTTTGGTGAACAGTTGCACGACGCTGGCCATCGCGTCGGAGCCGAAGAGCGACGAGAAGGCGCCGCGCACTACTTCGACGCGCTCGAGGTTTTCGGTGGTGAGGTTGCTGAGATAAAACGTGCCGCCCGGCTCGTTCAGCGGCACGCCGTCGAGCAGGATCTTGTTGTAGTCGCTCTCGCCGCCGCGCACGAAGAGCGACGTCACAGTGCCGGCGCCGCCGCTGCGCAACATGGATGCG
>JAISPN010000108.1 GCA_031274845.1 Acidobacteriaceae bacterium | reverse complement strand
CAAGGTCATGGATCTGGCGATGCGGCTGGGCGCGCCCATCGTCGGACTGAACGATTCCGGCGGCGCGCGCATTCAGGAGGGCGTAGTTTCGCTTGGCGGCTACGCCGATATTTTTCTTCGCAACACGCTCGCGTCCGGCGTCGTGCCACAGATCTCCGCGATCATGGGGCCGTGCGCCGGCGGCGCCGTCTACTCGCCCGCGATCACCGACTTCACGGTGATGGTGCGCAACACCAGCTACATGTTCGTGACCGGCCCTGACGTCATCAAGACGGTGACGCACGAGCAGGTGACGAAAGAAGAGCTCGGCGGCGCGATGACGCACAACGAGAAGAGCGGCGTCGCGCACTTTGCGGTCGACGATGACCGCGAGTGCGTGGCGCTCGTGCGTGAGCTATTGTCGTTTTTGCCGTCGAACAATCTGGACGATCCGCCGCGCCGCGCGCCAGATGAGGCGGCCGATCGCGCCATCGACGCGCTCGATCGCATCGTCCCCGAGTCACCGAACCAGCCGTACGACATGGTCGACGTGATTCATGCGGTCGTCGACGACGGCTACTTCCTTGACGTGCACCAGCACTACGCGAAGAACATCGTGGTTGGCTTCGCGCGCATCGATGGCCGTCCGGTCGGCATTGTCGCGAACCAGCCGGCGGTGCTGGCCGGGACGCTGGACATCGATGCGTCGGTCAAAGGCGCGCGGTTCGTGCGGTTCTGCGACGCGTTCAATGTGCCGCTGGTGGTGTTTGAAGATGTCCCCGGATTTTTGCCCGGGACGGTGCAGGAGTTTGGCGGCATCATCCGGCATGGCGCCAAGCTGCTCTATGCGTTTGCCGAAGCGACGGTGCCGAAAGTGACGGTCATCACGCGGAAGGCGTACGGCGGCGCGTACTGCGTGATGGCGAGCAAGCATCTGCGCACGGACTTCAACTTCGCCTGGCCATCGGCCGAACTCGCGGTCATGGGGCCCGAAGGCGCGGTCAACATTCTGTACAAGCGTGAGCTCGACGCGGCGGCCGACCAGAGTGCCGCGCGTGCCGCCAAAGTCGCCGAGTTCCGCGAAAAATTCGCGAATCCGTATGTGGCCGCCTCGCGCGGGTTCGTCGACGAGGTGATTCTGCCGCGCGACACACGCCGGAAGCTGATTACCGCGCTCAGAAGCCTCGACACCAAGCGCGAGAAGAATCCGCCGAAGAAACACGGCAACATTCCGCTTTAAGGATCTGGTGATCGGGTGATTCGGTGATTCGGTGAGGTGGCCGCGCCGTGCGGAGACGGTGTACGCTAGAAGGCTGACGATTTCCTGATTTTCCTTATCTTCCGTTGATTTCTGTGGTGGTGCGTTGAAGAAGGTGCTCGTGGCCAACCGCGGCGAGATCGCGGTGCGGGTCATCCGCGCGTGTCGCGAGATGGGGCTGCGGACGGTCGCGGTCTATTCAGCGTGCGATCGGACCGCGCTGCACGTGCGCATGGCGGACGAAGCGGTCGCGATTGGCGCCAGCGCGCCGCGCGAGAGCTACTTGCGGATCGATCGCATCATCGACGCCGCTCGCGCGACCGGCGCGGACGCGATCCATCCGGGCTACGGCTTCCTTGCTGAAAACGAGGACTTTGCCGCGGCGGTCGAGGATGCCGGCCTGTGCTTCATCGGTCCCTCGTCGCGCGTGATCGCCGTGATGGGGAGCAAGACCGCCGCGCGCGCTGCCGCGATTGCGGCCGGCGTTCCGGTGGTGCCGGGGCTCGAAGAGGCGCTACCGTCCGATGCCAGCGATGCGCTCGTCATCACGACCGCGGCGCGGATTGGCTATCCGCTGGTGGTGAAAGCGGTCGCGGGCGGTGGCGGCAAAGGCATGCGGACCGTCACCGATGCGGCCGATCTCATTGGCGCCGTGCAGGCCGCGCGTTCCGAGGCGGGCGTGGCGTTTGGCGATACGGCGGTTTACATCGAGCGGCGCATCACCAGGCCGCGTCACATCGAGATTCAACTGCTCGCCGACCAGTTCGGGACGGTGCTGCCGTGTGTCGAACGTGAATGTTCCATCCAGCGCCGTCATCAGAAGGTGGTCGAAGAAACGCCGTCGCTGGCGGTGACGCCGGCCATTCGCGCGGCGATGGCATCCGCGGCGGCCGCGGTGGCGACGTCTGTCGGCTACACGAACGCCGGCACGATTGAGTTTCTGCTCGACGAGGATGGCGCGTTCTACTTCCTCGAGATGAACACGCGGTTGCAGGTCGAGCATCCCGTGACCGAGATGGTGACCGGCATCGATCTGGTCCGCGCGCAGATCCGCATCGCGTGTGGTGAGCGGCTCGACATCGCGCCCGAACAGTTGCTCACGCCGCGCGGGCACGCCGTTGAGTGCCGCATCTACGCCGAGGACCCCGACAACGGATTCTTGCCGTCGCCGGGACGCATCCTGCAGCTTAAGACACCAGCCGGTCCAGGCATCCGCGACGAGAGCAGCGCCGTCGCCGGGCTCGACGTGCCGATCTTTTACGACCCGATGATCTCGAAACTGGTGGCGTGGGCCGAAGATCGGCCGGCGGCGCTGGCGCGGATGCGTCGCGCGCTCGATGAATACTCCGTCGCGGGTATCAAGACGACGCTGCCGTTTTTCCGCTGGTTGATGGCGCAGCCCGATTTTCAGACCTCGCGTGTGCATACCACCTGGCTCGACGAGCAGTTGATGGCGCGGAACGGCGAGCCATTTCTGCCGCCGGATGAGCGCGCAGAGGAGATGGCGGCTATCGCCGTGGCGATGCACGCGGTGCTCGCGCCGCGTCATGGCGCTTCGCCGGTTGCTTCGCGTGCGAGCCGCTGGACCGAGCGTGCCCGCGCCGAGGGGATGCG